>NZ_BAAACY010000167.1:0-32891 GCF_039521925.1 Virgibacillus salarius
GCTACTAGAGGAAGCGTAAATCTGAGCATTTAGTGATAAGGACTGAGCGAATTTTGCTCCGTTTTTCTTAGGGTTTGTTTAAGAGCTTATCAAACAAATTAGAACAATAAAAGCCGAATAAATTCGATCGTTTGCTAGGGTGGTTACTTGGTTACTCCCAACGTTTCGAATTTTTCCGGCTTTTCCTTTGTCCTAGCTGCATTTGATCAATCGTAAAATAATCTATATCTTAATGGCTCGGTTGTTTTAAGCTTAACCTACCATCTGTAATGTTATAAACTTTATCACAGTAATCAATTAAGCGTGTATCATGCGTTACTACAATCGTTGTTTTGTCGTTTTTCGTGGTCGCTTCCTTTAACATCTCCATTACTTCAAAGGCGCGATCTGAATCAAGGGAAGCAGTCGGTTCGTCTGCAAGAATAATACTTGGATCTGTATACAATGCTTTTGCAATCGCAACACGCTGTCTTTCTCCTCCCGATAAATCAGAAGGAAAGCTGTTTAAGAGATCTTCGATTCCTAAGGATTGATAGAGCTCTTTCAGCTTCTCTGCAGATAAGTTATGCTTTTTCACTTTATCTAACAGTTGCATTTGCTGACTTACTGTTAAGAATGGCACTAGATTTGAAGCTTGTAAAACAAAGCCAATTTCACGTAAGCGGATGGCTGAACGTTTTTTCTCCTTTAGGCTGGTAATATCCATTTCATTAATAATAACCTTTCCGTTTGTAGGTGTTTGTAAGCCGCCAGCAATAGTTAAAAAGGTGCTTTTACCTGAACCGGATGGGCCAATTACCGCAATTAACTCTCCTTTTTCTGCTTGGAAATTTGTAGGTTTTAATGCTTCTATTTCTGTGTGACCTGAGCCAAAAATTTTATTTACCTGGTTCATCTCAAGAATAGCCATGTCTTACCCTCCAATCGCCTTTAGCGGGTCTATTTTAACAATCGTTTGTATTGAAAATAAAGCACCTAACACGGATACAAATATAAGTACAATGCCATATACCAGCAGGTCAAGATAATTAAATGCTACTGGAACAGCTGCAGGTAAGAAGAAGCCTGTAATCATTGTGAGAATAAAGCCGATAATTACTCCAGCAATAGCTAATAAGAATGTTTGAGCTATAACAGAGCGTGCTAAATAACTGCTTGAAATCCCTTGGGCTTTCATCACACCAAAGATACTGACCTTTTGAATCGTTAATACGTATAAGAAAATAGCCAGTACGACTGCTGAAATTATAAACAAGAAATAAATCATAAATGTTAACGTTAAGTTTTGTTCCGAATAGCCAGGTAGATTTTCGATAAATGTTGTCGTATCTACCACTTGTAATTCATCCGGTACTTCTATATCAGACAGATTATCGGTACGTAGTATGAAGGCATTTATTCGATCTTCATAGTTTTCTGCGGCTTTGCCATAACGAACCTTTTGTAATGTATACAAATCGGTATAAAGAACTGGTGCTGCATTAAATTTTGCATTATTTGTAAAGCCGACGATCGTTAAATCTTCTTCCGTAGAAGAAAGACTTAGTTTGTCACCAAGCTTAAATCCTTCATCTTTTAAAGATTCATTGGCAATAACTTCTCCTTCCTTAGCAAAGGCATCGCCTTCAATGACATTTGGCATAATAAACTCTTCTTTATCAATGCCAAAAATAGAAACATTAGATTTATGATCATCCGAAGTAGCAATGGAATTAATCTGTGCAAGGCTAGCGTATTCATCCACACCTTCACCATTATAATCATCTAAGGTCAAACTAGACTGAGGTAAATTAATATCGGATTCCTCTGTTAATATCACGCCTTGGCCATCCCATTTATCTACCGCTTCTTTATTCATATTTTCTAATCCATTTGCTAATCCTGATAAAAAGAAGACAAGATAGGATACAAGCATTAATACACCAACAATTAAAGTGAAACGTAATTTGTTATTCTTGATCTCATTCCATGCTAAAAACATCGTTTCTCCTCCTGAATAAGACGGTTTAATGAATCATTCTTAGATAATCCTCTATTCTATAATAGTATAGGAATGTAGGATTTAAGCAAAGCGGATACACTTGAATAGCTATAAAAGGATTTTATTTGAGCTGCATAGAATATGTATATTAGATTATGGTTACTTCGATGTCGAATTCTTTAAAAAGGAGTGCATGTGAAGATGTATGAACTAAAGACGAAAGAAAATGATGGTAGTGTTATCGAATTTATTGAACAAGTAGCGAGTCCAAGAAAAAAGGAAGATGCCTACAGGCTATTAGATATTTTTACAGAAGTAACAGGTTATCCTGCAAAAATGTGGGGAACAAGTATTGTTGGTTTTGGGTCCTACCATTATAAATATAAGAGTGGACATGAAGGTGATGCAATGCTTGCTGGCTTTTCACCAAGAAAGGCTAAATTTAGTCTATATTTCGCTACCGGAGACGAAGAGCGAGAGATATTATTGCAGAAACTTGGAAAACATACGAGTGGGAAAGCATGTGTCTATATTAACAAGCTATCAGATATTGATATTGACGTATTGAAGCAATTAATTCATCAATCTGTTGTTTTTTTAAAGGAAAGATATACTTTAAATGGATAAGCGTTAAAAAACAAAACGAGCATTTCGAAAGCCGACTATTCATTTTTTCTTAATCGCAATCTGAAACAACTATACTGAAAGCATTCTACGGGGGATGCTTTTTTCTTCGTTTAGCTGAAACTATTTCTTCGATAGGATCGTCAAACGAACAAGCAAACAACAGCAATGGATGAGGGGGGAATTATGGAACGAGAAAAAGAAAGGGTATTAGAGGAAGTCATGATTATGTATGGAGATGAATTGGTCCGACTTGCATTTCATTATGTGAAAAATGTAGAGACAGCAAAGGATATTGTCCAATCCACGTTTATTAAATGTTATCAGCATTTGGATTCCTTTCGCTATGAGTCTTCACTAAAAACATGGCTGTATCGGATAACGATCAATGGCTGCAAGGATTATTTGAAAAGCTGGCATCATCGAAAGGTGCAGGCAGTTCAACTTATTCAGGATGTCGCAGGCGCTATCTTTTCATCCGTAGAAGATAATGTTATTCAGAAAGAAGCAAAGGAGGAACTGCAGCAGGTAGTTTATACGTTACCAACTATCTATCGTGAAGTTATTTACTTGTACTATTATCAATCTTTTCAAATTGAAGAAATTGCTGACATGATGGAATTGAACACAAGTACAGTAAAAACAAGGTTGAAAAGAGCTAGACAACGATTGAAAACTAAACTGGAGGTGAACTATCATGGGTAAAAAAGAGAGAGAATACATTTCGTTTATCGAGAATGAATCGTTAACATTCACAGAAGCAGATCGTCAACAGACATTACAGCAGATTCATACAGCAAAGAAAAAACGGAAACGAACGTCTACGTCTTATATCGGTCCTACGATTGCCACTATGCTGATCGTGATCTTAGCAATTGGAGTAATAATGCCTTCACTTTATACGAAGGACAATCAAGCAGTATCTACTGACGTAAAAAACACATTTTCTGTGTTAATATTGGCGGAAGAATCTCATCGATCTGTATTTCAGCTGGTACTTACATATAATTCTGCAATGGAAAGTATAAAACTAGTTCCAATACCTCGAGATGCCTATGCAACCATTATTGATGCACATAATGACAATATGCGGAAGGATAAAATTGCGAATGCAATGGCTTATAATCAAGAGATCGAACCCGTGATAGCAACCTTCGAAAATTATTTCGATGTTCCGATCGATTACTATGCTGTCATTTCAACAGAATTTCTAAAGGATTGGGTTGAAACGGATAAGCACAGGAGTACTACCAAAATGGTTTGGGATAAAATTAACTATAAGGAAAATAGTAGTAAATTGGTAGAACAATTGACAGAACAAATTGAATCAACAAATTTATCATCTGCGAAGTTAGACAAGATAAGAGATGGTATTCATTCCTTTTCCATTGAGACAAAGGATATAACGATTAAAAAGAAAAAAATAACAGTGGATGGGATTTATTATGAAAAAATAGATGAGGGTGTATTGAATCAGATTTCAAATGAATTAAACGAGCATTTAAATGAAAAATAATAAACGATTATTTAGCTCATCCTAGGTAGTGTGCTATTTTTATTCAGCATATAACTGGCAGTAATACCCCGACTTCAAGCAATTGAAACTAATATTGGTTAAGTGGGGGAAAACAAAACCCCAATAGATTGAAGTTTCACTTTATAAAGAAGCTAATGACAATTCCCATGTTAACACCAATTAGAAAAGAAATGGAAAAAAGCCCTATTCCCATTCCTGTCCAGGGACCAATCGCAAATATACTAATGATGAATAATGCAAAACTGGCGAAGTTCAATAGTGTTGTAATTATATAAAGTCCTACACGATTCATGTATCTTGCTAAAAGAATGATAATGGAAGCAGTAATTAATCCTGTTAGAATAAATGGTAACCAGCCCTCTAAAAGAATTCTGAACATATGCAGTCCTCCGGAATTCGTTATTGGATCAGCCATTGCATACCATAATAATATTTTCATCAGGATCTTTTACGGCTGTAAACACTGTTATGGGTGATGTGATTTGATAGTTCGGTTTTTCTACAAATCGAAATGCCGCTTGAATATCATCTGTATTGTATAATGGGTGTGGAGACGGAGTAACTTTTTGAACTTTTCCTCTAGGCCCGGCATCTAATATCAACCCCGTATGATGATTGATATCAAGCTTATAAACAGGTTGGTTTAGATGTTCTGCTTGATACTTCTGCCCTAATAAATCACAATACCATTTTACCGATCTGTGCAATTCACTAACGCTGACAAATATTGTATTAACCTGATTTTTAATGGGACTATTCACTTCACCACACTCCTTTTACATAATAGCTTAATCTTCAAAACGTACATTTCTATCCCACACATAGCTACAGTAGTAAGCCCCCATCAGGCATTTAAGTCATACCTTTGTGATACTAACCATCAGTGGGGATAACAAAACTCCCACTGATTGAAGTTTTACTTGTAATAATTTTTTCTATTCTGATTTTATAAGAAAATAATTCAATTGTCGATGAAATAATGGAAATGCTTAAAGGAATTCTTTGATTTAAATCGAATACTATTAATAGGTATTTAGGTCAGGAGGAACGTAACGTGCCAAGTTATTCTTCAGAAATGGATGAAGTGCTATTTTATATAAAAAGGCATATTGATGAAGACCTATCGCTTGCTCGATTAGCACGCTATGCAGCTTACAGTCCTTATCATTTTTCCCGTATCTTCAAAGCATATGTTGGTTTGCCCCCTCATTATTACGTTGCTTCTATTCGTTTACAGAAGGCAAAGGATTTATTGTTAAAGACAAACTTAAGTATCCGTGACATCGGTATGGAGATCGGCCAGCAAAGTCTTGGTACCTTTACAACAAGGTTTTCAAACCGGGTAGGTATGTCACCATCTGCGTTTCGTCATTCACCACAGGTAGTGAACAAGCATTTGACATCCTTGAATCAACTGGCGACATGGAAACAAACAAGCATTGTTAAAAAAGCACATAACTATGTTACAGGAACAATTGATGCAGAAGTTCCGTTCAATGGAGTTATTTTAATAGGATTGTTTCCGAAGCCAATTCCAGAGGGAATGCCGAAATATGGTACACTACTGTCGACATTAGGTGAATTTTCATTTTCTAATGTGAAGCCAGGTCGTTACTATTTAATGGCAACTGCGGTAACTTGGGATTCGCAGGCAACAGATATTTTGCTCCCACACACTACACTAAGAGCTAAAATCCATCATCCAATTGTAGTGCAACCTCGTTCATCTGTACCACACCTGTATGTAACACTTCGTGCACCACGTTTAAATGATCCGCCTATATTAGTTTCCTTGCCCGTGCTAATGAATAATTTCCTGCGTCAGCAAGGTTAAAGTTCAAGATTGGAAGCTGGACTTTATTCTTCTAATACAAATTATGGAAATCGATAAGTTGCTGATAAGACTAGAGTAAGAGAATGGTGATGAGGTTGGAACATAACTAAAGTGGTTTTTTCTGTATCGCCTTGTTAGCTGTTAAAGTAGCAGTTGGTAGGCTCGATGTGGTATTCTTTCATTATACGAATAGGGTTCATTTTCTATAGGATACTAATTCAAACGGAACGATATAATAGTGATATTTTTATGAACATAGACAACAATAGAAATACACCCAAAGCTAGTATACCGTTACATAACAGGATTTCCTTACTCCTAGGAAGGAGGTTTTCATGATGGATAAACCTTTATTTGATATTCCGCATCAAACCTATTCTATGCTCAGTCAAGCGGAGCGCTATTTATTGGAATTTATACACCAACATCTTGACGAGATAGCTACCATGTCAATTGTTACGTTAAGTGAAAGAGCAAATGTGTCTACAGCTACGATTGTCAGACTGATGAAGAAAATAGGCTATAACGGCTATACATCTTTTAAATATCGTTTAAAACAGGACAAGAAAATGGAGGACACCCATGATTGGCTTGGAAATATTGACGACGATATTAAACAGGTAATTAAGAAAAATGAGGAAGAGGTTACGAAAACCATCCAGCTACAAAGCATTGGTCAAATTGAAGATGCCGTCCAAAAAATATTTAATGCAGAACGAGTCTATATTTTTAGCCGTGGCTTTTCAGAAATGATTGCAAAAGAAATGATGGTAAAATTACAGGCTTTAGATAAAATATGTGAAACACATGAAGACCCTAATATCATTCGTGTGAAGTCTCGTAAAGTAGGAAAAAATGATATAGCTATTTTTGTATCGTTAAATGGTGAAACACCTGAGCTTGTGGAGGCATGCCAAAACTTAAATATGAGACAAGTAACAACGATTACACTAACTACCAAGGTTGACTCGTCACTTAGTAGATTATCTGATATGACTCTATTAGGGTATAAAACAGATCATTCCCTTTTTCCAGAATATGAAGTTCGTTCAAGACTTTCACTTAATGTAATAGCTAGAATACTTCTTGATTCTTACGTAATCCGTACAAAAAAATAAATGCAGTTCTGTGATAATCCGATATTGATTATTCTTCTAAGGAGCATTCCGTTAATTATTGGGAAACATAATTTTTTTTGAATATCGTCTGAGGCTAGGATGAAAAACAATTTCTTTACTCAAAATACGAATAATCATGTAATCCCACATATAACTGGTAGTAAGACCTCGACTTCAAGCAATAAAGACAAACCAAAATTGGTAAGTGTGGGAATGACTGCATTAAATGTCCGATTGGTTCAAGGACTTTTAGGGCATACCCTTGTGGTACTAACAATTAGTGTGGGATAGACAAAACGCCCATATTTATACACAGGCTCAAATTTTATATTTTCCTAAACCGCTAAAAGGCGAATGATAATTATTATCAACTAATTATCGTTCGTCTTTTATTGCTTCTTCATTCCTTTTTTAGCTTTTTTCCCCGCATATAACTGCCAGTAAGACCCCTGCTGCTAAGTAGTTTCACTTAATATTTTCACAACGCCATAGTGGCTAGCAGCTTCATTAACGCTACTAAAATTTACTAGGTTTGTCATACCTTCGCATCCTTTCACTGCAAAGGTTTACATAAGCTGAAAACATTTACATAAATGAATATGAGATACTTTACTTAACAACAAAGAAAGAGGGTGAGGCTGTGATTTATACCTGTACAATGAACACAGCTATTGATTTATACGTAGCCATAGACAACTTGAAACCAGATAGAGTAAATCGTACGTTTGATGAAGATTATCAAGCAAATGGAAAAGGCGTCAATGTTTCTATTATGCTTCAAAAAATGGGAATAGAAAATACAGCATTAGGATTTATCGGTGGATTTACAGGTAAATTTATTGAAGAAGAATTAACTAAGCAAGGGATTAACAGTGATTTCATCAATGTGGATGGAATAACACGAATTAATGTGTTTGTAAATGCCGATGAGGAATATAAAATTGTCAATCAAGGTCCAGAAGTTGGGCAAAAAGATGTTGATAACTTACTACAAAAAATAAAGACTATTCCAAAGGGAAGTATATTAATCGTTTCAGGAAGCTTACCTAGGGGAGTAGAGGAGAGTATTCTTGTAGATATAGCCAAAATCTGTGCTGAAAATGACGTTAACCTTGTAATTGATTCAAGCTCATCTATTGTATTAGAAACTCTTCCGTATCGTCCTTATTTATTGAAGCCAAATGAAGAAGAGCTTGCTTATTTAGTTGGAAAAGATATGCCGTTATCAGAGCAAGAAATAATCGTTTATGGTAAGGAGCTCTTATATAAGGGAGCTAAAAACGTCATTATATCTAGAGGAGGAAATGGAGCAATTTTCTTAAATGACAATCATTTAGTAAACGTTAGTTCACCAGTTGGAGAAGTAGTAAATACGGCATGCTCTGGAGACTCTTTGCTCGCCGCGTTTATTGCAAAAACAATGGAAAACGCTCCATTAGATGTAACGTTAAAATATGCAGTTGCTACTGGAGCATCTACAGCTTTTTCTAAAGGTCTTAGTGACTTATCAAATATAGCAGAACTTATGAAGCAAGTTTCCATCACTAATTATAGGGGGGATTAAGTATGGTTAAAAAGAAAATTGTTGCAGCTACAGGTTGTCCAACAGGTATTGCACATACATTTATGGCTGCAGAAGCGCTTAAAAAAGCTGCAGAAAAAATGGGTGTGGAGATTAAAGTGGAAACACATGGTCAGGTTGGTGTTGAAAATGCCTTATCTCCTGAGGAAATAAAGGAAGCAGATGGTGTTATTATTGCTGCAGATAAGGATGTACAGGCGTATCGATTTCATGGAAAGCCCTTAGTCGATGTACCAGTTTCGAAAGGCATTCGTTCTCCAGAAGAACTTATTAATCAAATAGTTAATCAAGAAGCTTCTACTTATTATGACTCAGATTATCAAGAGTCAGGTAATGAGGCAGATAAAATGGAAGTCGATGAGAGGGATCAGGCTACCAAGCAAAATAGACGATGGGTTCATTCAATATATAAGCACTTAATGAATGGCGTATCACACATGCTCCCATTTGTTGTAGGGGGTGGAGTGCTCATTGCAGTTTCCTTCCTGTTCGGTATCTATTCGGCTAACCCGGACCATGAGCAGTACAATGAATTTGCAGCATTGCTAAATCAAGTTGGTGGATTAGGTTTTAGTTTAATGGTGCCGATATTGGCAGCTTTTATTGCCGAATCCATTTCTAAAAGGCCGGGGATGGTTGTTGGCTTCATTGGTGGGCTATTGGCAGATGAAGGTGGAGCAGGATTTTTAGGCGGAATATTAGCAGGTTTTATTGCAGGTTATATCATTATTCTCCTGCAAAAACTGTTAAAAAAGATGCCGCACTCATTGAATGGATTGAAGTCCATTTTCTTGTATCCAGTTTTGGGAATCTTTCTAATTGGTATCGTTATGACGCCAATTATCCAACCATTAACAAGTTTAAACGAAGGATTAATGGACTTCCTAGCATCCGTACAATCAACAAATCCATTACTATTAGGATTAATTGTCGGTGCAATGTGTGGATTCGATATGGGCGGACCGTTTAATAAGGCGGCATATGTTACTGGGACACTATTATTATCCGAAGGAAATCTGTATTTTATGGCAGGGGTATCAGCAGCATGTATTGCACCACCGTTAATTATTGCTTTTGCTACAGTTATTTTTCCCAAATATTTTACAAAAGAGGAACGAAACGCTGGAGCTGTCAACTTTATATTAGGATCGACGCACATTACAGAGGGGGCTATCCCCTTTGCAGCTAAGAGCCCTTTAATTGTTCTGCCGATTATTATGTTCGGCTCCTCCATAGCAGCGATCATGACTTACATGTTCGGCGTTCAAGTGCCAGCGCCGCATGGTGGGTTTTTAGTCCTTCCAGTTGTTACAGGAGCTTTCCAATGGGTTTTATCTATTTTAGTAGGTTCACTAATTGGTGCTTTCCTATATGGTCTATATCGAAAAAAAGCAGCACACAATAAGCCAATTGAGGAGTGATCATTATGAAACATTTAATTAATAAAGATTTTATTCTGCTTCAGGCGACAGCTTCTTCGCAGCAAGGTGTATTTCAAGCGATTGCTGACATTGCAAAAAAACATGGGATCGCCAGTTCAGCAGAAGCGATTATCGAAGGTTTAAAACAAAGAGAATTACAAAGTACAACTGGGTTCCAGGATGGTTTTGCAATCCCCCACACGCAGACGGAAGCGGTAGTGAAACCAGCGATTATTATTGTTCGCACAGAAACTGGTATTGAATGGGAATCTTTTGACGGTCAACCAGCATTCTTCTTTTTATCCCTGTTAATACCTAAATCAGAAGCTGGTTCAACCCATCTACAGGCATTATCTGCCTTATCACGCGCGTTGATGGATGAAGAAGTTAGACAATCGATGCTTGATGCAACAACAAACGAGCAGCTAGCAAATATTGTAGCAACTGCTATTTCAGGAGGAGAGATATAAAATGGGAATTATATCAACTACACCATTGTTAAACCAAGCTAAAAAGGGAAAATACGGAATTGTAGCGTTCAATGTCCATTCATTTGATAGTATTTACTGGGTACTAGAAGCGGCTGCAGAAATGAGATCACCAGTTATATTGCAAACAACTGTTGGTACGGTAAAATCACTCGGTGCAGAAAACATTGTGAAAGTTGTTAAGGCAGCCTCCGAATATTATCATGTTCCTACTGGCTTACACTTAGATCATTGTACTGATTATGAAGTGATTAAGCAGGCAATTCGAGCTGGTTATTCCTCAGTAATGATTGATGCCTCTATGCATCCATTTGCGGAAAATGTCCGCAGAACACAGGAGGTAATGGATTTAGCAGATTCACTTGGTGTAAATGTAGAGGCAGAGCTAGGGAAAGTAGGTGGAGTAGAGGATAATATTGTTGTATCAGAAGAAGATGCACAAAAAGCAGTTCCAACAGAATGTAAGGAATTTGTTCAAATGACAGGTGTACCTACACTAGCTCCGGCGATTGGAACTGCGCATGGTATTTATAAAGGTGAACCAAATATTGATTTTTCAAGGATTGAACAGATTGGTGAATTGGTAGATACTCCATTAGTATTGCATGGGGGATCTGCTGTACCAGAGGAAGATGTTCGGAAGTGTGTTTCACTAGGAATGGCTAAAGTAAATGTATCTACAGAATTAAAAAATGCGTATTCCGAAGCAATAAGACAGCATTTTATAGAGGAACCAGAAAGTTTGGATCCACGAGCCTACTTACAAAAAGCAAAAGAAGCTGCAAAAGCTATGGTTGCTTCCAAAATACTGATGGTAGGAAGTGAAGGAAAAGTAGTTCCTTCTATTATTGAAGCATAAATTGACAAGATAGGGGATGTCTATTAAGGCAGTCCCCTATCATTTAGCTTCAATGATGAAAGGGGGAAAATAGGATGCAGTTGATTGCTATAGATTTGGATGGGACGCTTCTCTCCGAAAATGGAACGATTTCTGATGAGAATGTGCAGGCCATTCATGAGGTCCAAAGGAAAGATGACATTGTCGTGATTTCGTCTGGACGTTCGGTTCATGATACAAAAGAGATTCTTAGGCGTGCTGCTATAGATTGTCCAATTATTGCAGGTAATGGTGCAAAAGCATATGATAATGATAAACTTCTGTATCACTTATTCCTAACAAGTGATGTTATAGGTGACCTCATCGAGATACTTAAACAGCAATTAGTCTATTTTGAAATATACACGAAAGGTGGGATTTTAGTAGAAAGCCAAATTAGTGGGATCCTTGAACGAGAAAAAAGAGGAATACAGGATTTAGACGTAGCAATCGATTGGGTAGATCATATCATTGATATGCAAAACAGGCAGCACGGCTTACTACATGTTTCTAATTATAATGAAATCGATTATACGGATTTAGAGGTATATAAATTATTTGTTCTTTCTTTCGAAAAGCCAAAAAGGAATATACTCCAAAGTATTCTGAAAAATAGAAATGATATATCCATAACATCCTCAGGTAAACAAAAGATAGAAATAGCTCATCCTAATGCGAATAAGGGCTATGGCTTAAAGCAGATGGCAGATTATTTTAATATTCCCTTAAAGCATACAGTGGCAATAGGAGATAATTATAATGACGTACCTATGTTTTCTATTGCTGGAATGTGTATCGCGATGGAAAATGCTGAGGATGAAGTGAAACAACATGCCACCTACATTACGAAGCATCATGAAAACAATGGAGTCGGCTATGCCTTAAGGAAGTATATCTTAGAGGAATAGAAAATGCGAAAGGGGCAGGGGTAACACTTAATGCTCACTTCTAACGACTAAAATACGAGGCAAGAAAGTTTAAAAGAAAGTATCTATGTACCACTAAAAGGCGTTTATTAAAAACATGGAAATGATATAGAACAAAAAAGCTGAACGAATCCGACTATTCATTAAACCATTTCGAATATCGTTCAGCTTTTTGCTTCTTTCGTTTACTTTGGCATAGCTCATTTTTATTCCACATTTAACTGGCAGTAATATCCCTGCTGATTGAAGTTTTACTTTATGCTTCCGTTTTGACAGGCTTTTTCTTTTCTTTTTGACCCAATAATACCTTCTTTGATTTTTCTCTATTTTTCTTATTACTCAATACGTATAAGATGTCATTCTCTAAAATAACGGAATTACCAGTAGGAGTAATAACCTGTTTATCACGAATAATACCGATAATTAATGTCTCGTCAGGAAGTTCTATATCTATTAATGATGTATTAACTGCCGGAGATTGAGAGAATATCCTGACTTCCATGATCTCCGCTTCTGTATTTCCTAGATTAATGAGTTCCATTGAAGGTTTAGTAGGGTCATTTTTATAGCCGGTTAATTTTAATTTTGTAGCTAGCCATGATAATGTGCTTCCTTGAACCAAAGCTGAAATTAATACAACGAAAAATACCGCATTAAAAATTAAGTCACTGTTATCTACTTCAGCAATGATCGGATAAGTGGCTAAAACGATAGGAACAGCTCCTTTTAGCCCAGCCCATGAAATAAACAATTTTTCTTTAACATTATATTTCATGAATACCATGGAAATAAATACAGCAATCGGTCTCGCGATAAACATTAAAATGATGGAGAGAATAATACCTTGCCAAAAGACTTCCGTAAGTTGACTTGGAAAAACAAGTAGTCCGAGGAGGATAAACATGACAATTTGCATCATCCATGCAAATCCTTCGTTGAATCGTAAGATAGAGAAACGATACATTAAATCACTATTACCAACAAATACAGCCATTACATAAACAGCTAATAAGCCACTTCCGCCTAAAAAGTCCGCTAGAAAGTATGTAGCTGTAGCCATACCAATAGCTAATGTTGGATATAGGCCGGCAGTATCAAGCTTAATATTATTGATAAGCATCACGGTTAGCTTACCGAGTAATAGTCCGATTAATAAGCCAAGTCCCATTTGTATAAAGAAGCTACCAATCGTACTCCAAATGGATGTTTCGGGTATTTGAATGAGCTCAATAAAGGAAACAGTAAGGAATACCGCCATGGGATCGTTGGAACCGGATTCTGCTTCAAGTGTAGATGTCAATTTCGTATTGATATTTTTATTACCAAGAACGGAAAAAACAGCAGCTGCATCTGTAGAACCAACAATGGCCCCGAATAACATTCCTTCAAGTAAAGATAGATCAAGAATATACATAGCAGCAAAGCCTGTTAATATGGTGGTTAATAAGACTCCTAATGTAGCTAACGAGCCTGCTGCTCCAAGGACAGGCCGAACCTGTTCCCACTTTGTTTGTGTCCCACCCTCAAATAAAATAATGATTAAAGCCATAATTCCGATTAGTTGGGTAAGCTCTACATTTTCAAAGAAAACAAATTTGTTAAGGCCCATACCAATTAAGAGGAACAACACGAGGGCTGGTAAGCCCAATCGAGTGGAGAATTTGGTTGCTAATACTCCGACAATGAGCATCGCAGAAAAGAGAAAGATGAGCATTTCTAAAGATAACATGTTGAACAGTCCTTCCAAAGAACATTCTACTACTATTATTATAACGATAAATGGACGTTTTGAGAAAAATGACGACTCATCCTTTTCGTAAGATGGCCGAAAAAAGGAATAATTTAGTTACTCTTACAAAGACTATAAATGGCTTGTTTAGAAGAGTATTTTGGCAGCATCAGGATTATTACCTGTTGTAATAAGATCCTAAAGCAATACCATTCATGTATATCTCTTTTAAACGCCTTTACTAAAGCTTACGTAGAAAGGAGTTATTTTATAATGGCTGATAAGAACAATCAATTTAAGGAAAATAGTAATCATGGAGAACATCGCAACGGTCGTAAAAGTCCATTTAAGAATAGTAATTCCCACGGCGGTAACGAACCAAACGAGTATGTGGATAAGAAAAAGAGATAGATGGATGTTGGTGAGGGTGGGACATAACGAAAATGGTTCATTCTAAAGACGAACAATAAACTACGCTATTTCTGGAGTAGCCTCATTACACGAATATATTTTTTCAATGTTCGTTTTTTCTTCGATCAAAATCCTTTTGTCCCCACCTCTTTTTTAAATTAGGAATCGTCGTGTGTTATTTTTCATGGTTCAAATTAACCATTTTTAACGATTGCTTTACAAAAAATTAATACTTACTTGATATACTTGTTGATAATGAAGCAATGATGCAGGGGGAGTTTGCTTGAAGCAGGTTATTCAAAAATGGTTCCATAATACTACGCATGTTAGCAAACGGATATTGGAAAAATTAAGCTTACGAAGTCGATTACTCATGCTGTTTATTACGTTACTATTATTTTCTATGATAGCAGTAGGAGTTATTTCATACTTAAAAGCAAAAGAAACGACGATGACTTCGATTGAAAATCGTCTAATACGAGAGACGGAATTAATGGGTTATATCGCGGATAATTTGAAGTTTTTATATGTCAGTGATGATTCCTATTTTAAGCAACAGTTAGAAGCGAATGTGCGGTCACAGAAATTGAAATTAGCCGATGATGGAATGACCTCTCATTATTTTTACATAGAAGGCGGACAAGCAGTCCCCTTTAAAGTTAGTAAGGGAGAATTGCCTGTTATCTCCGAACAATTAGTAAATGATATCGTAGAAAAAAAATAAGGGTTTGTTTCATCGAACAATAAATGACGAGGAATATACTATAACCTTTCAAGAGATGGAAGAAATCCAAGGGATATATGTTTTGCTTGTTCCTACTGCTTCATACATGGGGCCAGTTCATGAAATGGCTTATTTTACCTTTTTTATTATTGTTGTAAGCAGTATCATTACTATCCTTTTCATCATTTTATTTGTTCGTAGTGTAATAAAGCCTTTAATGGTATTGAGAAAGACAATGGAAGCTGTAAGAAAAGGCAATCTGCAGCAGGCTCCAGCTATACAAACAACATTACCAGAGTTTATATCCCTCCATAAAAGTTATGAAACAATGATTACTCATATGCGTACCATGCTTCATGAAATACAAGATACAACGGTAGACCTTAAGAAAGCTGGTGGAGAGCTACAAGTTTCTTCAGAATTGACGTTACATTCTGGAGAACAATTAAAGGAAGCGATTCATGTGGTAAAGCAAGGTGCTGAACAGACCGCATCGAGCTCAGAGCAAAGTGTCAAGACCTTTAAGGTGATGAAGGATGATTTGGAACGAACGATTTTGACGATGAAGGGTATTTTTATTAGCTCCGATACGATGAATCAGTCTGCGCAAACGGGTGAAGTGCAAATGGAGAAGCTAATTCAAACCATTAGCACTTTCGAAAGCGATTTTGCTCACCTTACGGAAAAAATAAATAGCGTAAAAGCAAATTCACATTCCATAGCTAATCTTGTTAATATGATACAAGCAATTGCAGAACAGACAAAGCTGTTGTCGTTAAATGCGGCAATTGAAGCAGCAAGAGCAGGTGAAACTGGCAAAGGATTTGCAGTTGTAGCTAATGAAGTGCGCAAGCTAGCGGAGCAATCTTCACAAGCCGCTATTGAAATCACTAATTCTATTTCTAGCATGGAGTTAAACACAGCAGATGCCTCTGAAGCATTTGAGCAGATGTTAACGAAAACAAACAAGACATTAATGATGTCTAACGTTTCTAAGGATGCTTTTGATGCATTGCTAAAGGAAATTACGAATGTAAGTCATCAACTTAGAGGAATACAAATAGAATTACAGCGAATTGGAGATATACTCCCTAATATAGAACAAACGGCCATTCAATATTCTTCCGTATCGAGGGAAAATTTAGAGAGTGCAGAACAGATGCTGATAAGTAGTGATGAACAAGTCATTCAACTGAAAAACAATTATCAAATTGGACGCAAGCTTACAGACATATCGGATTCGCTCTCGCATCATTCGCAGCGCTTCCATGTAGAATGATGAAGTAACATGAGCTTATAAGGCTATAAAAAAGATTGAGAGATAATTGATAAAAGACGAACAATAATTAATTTAGGTTAATTATTGTTCGTCTTTTGATAGTTTAGAAAGTTACTCTTGCGGTACTCATAGTAACAGTCAGTAGGGGATAAACAAACCCCCCAACCGATTGAGCTTTCACTTTATAAATATGAAGGGGGAGGTTATATAATTGGTTTACGCAAATCGTCTAACCAAATCTTCCAGAGATATAATCTTCCGTGCGGTTATCTGCTGGATTCGTAAAAATCGTATTGGTATCATCGAATTCAACGACTTCACCGTTAAGGAAAAAGGCAGTACGATCAGATATTCTTGCGGCCTGCTGCATATTGTGTGTAACAATGATGATTGAATAATCCTTTTTCAATTCTTGGATTAATTCTTCCACTCTCAATGTTGATTTTGGATCTAATGCAGATGTTGGTTCATCCATTAAAATGACATCTGGTTCAATCGCTAAACAGCGCGCAATGCAGATCCGCTGTTGCTGTCCTCCGGAAAGCCCGTAGGCATTTTCTTTTAAACGATCCTTTACTTCATCCCAGATAGAAGCACCTCGTAAGCTCTTTTCCACGATTTCATCGAGTACTTTTTTATTGCGAATACCATGAATTTTAGGACCGTATGCGATATTATCATAGATTGATTTTGGAAATGGGTTCGGTTTTTGAAAAACCATTCCTACTCTTGTTCTCAAATCTTCCACTTTAAAAGATTTATCCAATATACTTTTTCCATTATAGGTAATTGTTCCCGAGGTACGAACGCTAGGAACAAGCTCAACCATACGATTTAATGTTTTTAGATACGTTGACTTACCACATCCAGAAGGGCCAATGATGGCAGTGACTTCTTTTTCGTAGATGGATAGGTTAATATCTTTTAAAGCATGCGTTTCTCCATACCATAGATTTAAATCGTTCGTGTCATAAACAATGTTTTTCTGGGGCATTTGTACAGTATTTTCTGAGAATGCAAGTGGTTCTTTCATTTTTGGTTTTGTTAAGGTGCTCATTCTGTTCACTCCTTATCAATATCGTTTTTGAAACTTATTGCGGATAAAAATTGCCGCTGCATTTAGTAAAAATAGTAATACTAACAAAACAATGATGGTAGCCGCAGCTAAATTCGCATACTCTTCCACTAGGGATGAATCCAACGTCCAATAGTAAATCTGCATAGGGAGGACAGTGAATTTGTCCATAATACCACCTGGAAATGGGATTAATAGAGCTGGAATCCCAATAACAACAAGGGGTGCGGTCTCGCCAATAGCCCTAGAAAGCGATAAGATAGAACCTGTAAGTATACCAGGTAATGCTGCTGGTAAGATAATATTCTTTACGGTTTGCCATTTGGTTGCTCCCATCCCATAGGATGCTTCACTAAGATGCTGAGGTACGGCACGTATAGATTCTTGCGCAGCAACAATAATGATAGGAAGTACAAGTAATGACATGGTGAGTCCGCCAGCTAAAACAATGTTTCCAAAGTCGAGCGCACGGACAAATAATGTCATACCGAGAATTCCATATACAATCGAAGGTACACCAGCTAAGTTTGCTATATTTGTTTGAATAAAGGATTGAAAACGTCCTTTGCTTGCATATAATTCAAGATAGATGGCAGTACCTACTCCCAGGAACAATGTGACAGGAATAACAACGACCATGAGCCAGAAGGTTCCTAATATTGCCCCCATAATCCCTGCTCTATCCGGAGAAGTTGATAGCTTTCCTGTTAAAAAATCCATGTTAATCCAGCTAGCACCTTGTAGTAAGACGCGGATAATTAAGATTGCTAGAACGACTAAGCCAAATAACGTTGCTGCAAAGAATAATGATTTTAATAGATTGTTTTTTAGTAAACGCGTATTCATCTTTTTCTGTACTTGTTCGATGTTGACATATTTCATGATTAATATTCCTCCCTAAATTTACGAGAGACATATCTAGCAAGTAAATTCATGATAAGTGTGAAGACAAATAGTGTCATAGCAACTGCATATAGGCTATAGTAAATGGTCGATCCAGCAGGTGCATCCCCACCTGATACTTCCACAATGTAAGCAGTCATTGTTTGCATGGATTGGGTTATATCAAAGGTGAAGTTCTTCGAGCTTCCACTTGCAATGGTTACAATCATTGTTTCGCCGATTGCTCGAGATATTCCTAAAACAAAGGATGCGATAATTCCTGAAAGCGCAGCGGGAATAACGACTCGAAATGTAACCTCTAGCTTTGTTGCACCTAATGCGAGAGCTCCTTCGCGCATAGAATTGGGAACAGAAGTCATAGCATCTTCCGATAAAGAAGCTATCATGGGGATGATCATTACTCCCATCACTAATCCAGGGCTTAAAATATTAGTTGCTTCTACACTTGGAAATATTTCTCTTATTAGTGGTGTTACGAACGTAAAAGCAAAGAATCCATACACAATAGTAGGAATCCCTGCAAGGATTTCTAAAAGTGGTTTTAACGTTCTTCTGACCCTTTCAGAAGCATATTCACTTAAGAAAACGGCTGTCATAATTCCAATCGGCCCTGCGACTAACATAGCAATGAAAGATGAAATAATAGTTCCATTGATAAGGGGAAGTACCCCGAACTCCGGATTTTGACTAAGCGGTTTTAAGACAGTCCCTGTAAAGAAATCAGCTATCGGTACACGTTTAAAGAATTCTATCGTTTCTGTTAATAGTGTAAAGACAATACCAATTGTAGTAAGAATAGAAATAGCGGCTATGGAAAAGAGGAGTACTGGGATCATCTTCTCTGTTACCTTACGCATGTTTTGTCCATTTTTATTTTTGGCAATCATGTCTCTAACTTTTGTTTTTTCGTGATTGTATATCTCGTTGTTCGATGCCATTATTGGTGCCCTCCTTCCAGAGCGTTAAGTCACAAGAAATGAGAGCATAGCAGCTCTCATCTCTCATATCATGTGGAGTTAATTAGATTAGGTGCTTACTAGCGTTACGAGCACATCTTAAGATGAGAAAGACCGAAACCATTAGTACAGAGCACTAATGGTTTGTCCTGTTATTTAAGAGCTTCTAAATCACTGATTAAGCTCTCTGCTTCTTCATCTGGGATTGGAGCAAAACCAGTTTCACCAGCAAATTTATTTATGTTGTTCATAACGAATAGCGCGTAATCAAGTACTTGGGGCTTCTCTTTAGCGTGACCAACATTCAAATATGTGAATACTGGGCGAGTGAACCCTGCATAATCTCCATCCTCAGCAATGGTGTCTAAAGAAGGTTCAACCGGTCCGTTACCAAAATCTACGTTAACTGCTTGCAGCTTATCTTTGTTACTATCATAATAGCCGAAGCCAAAGAACCCAATAGCGTTTTTATCTTCTGAAACTAACGTAACAAGTGTTGAATAATCTTGTTGCAAATTAATATCACTTACTAGATCTTTTTCCTCTAAAATGTTTTCATAGAAAAATTCATACGTTCCATGATTTTCGTTTGGTCCATAGGTTTGAATTTTTTCATTTGGCCAATCTGAATTAATATCTGACCAGTTTGTATATTCTCCAAGGAAAATGCCTGTGATTTGGTCTTCCGTTAATTCTTTAGCCCAATCATTATCTGGATGAGTAACGATTGTTAATCCGTCTAAGGCTACTTTTAATTCTTTAATTTCCAGCCCAAGCTCATCGGCTTTTGCTTGTTCTTCTTCTTTAATCACACGAGAAGCATCGTTAAAGTCTGTTCCGTCTTCTACAAGGAATTTTTCAAATCCAGCACTAGTTCCTGCGCGACTTACTTCTACAGATACATTTGGTTGTTCATTAACCATATATTCTTCAGCTAATCTTGACATTAAAGGATAGACTGTTCCAGATCCATCAATGACAACACTACCCTCTAGCTCTTCAGATCCGCCTTCACCTTCAGCATTTGCGTTTTCAGATGAGTCATTTTCTTTCTCTGAACTATCTCCTTCTGAATCCGACCCGCATGCTGCGATAACAACGGCAAGTGCGGCGATAAGAAAGAACATAAGGTACTTCTTGAACTTCATTAAAATTGCCTCCCCTGTTTAGCGTATATATTATTATCAAGGAGGGTTGCCCCTCTCATTTGCTAGTATAGTAGGCGATTATTAAGCTAGTATGTTATCAATGTAAATGTTTTGTAAATTAATAGAAAAATGGTCCTTTTATAACTTGCAAGAGAGAAAAATACACTATCGTAACAGGTAAATATTAGGAGGTTTTTGGCAGGTGAGAATAGGAAGCTTATCTATTTTAAGCATTCACTTTATAGGAAATGTAGTTTAATGATAAACGGCGTTCTGCTAAGATGGAGGAAATGATAGGTAAGGTTGAAAATTTAATGATGGGAGAAGTAATACACATGCGTACTTACCAAGCTATTTATGATACGTTATTTTCTCACTATGGTCCACAAGGCTGGTGGCCGGCAGATTCTGCAATGGAAATGATGCTTGGAGCCATTCTAGTACAACATACTAACTGGAATAATGTCGAAAAGGCAATGAAAAATGTAAAAGTATATCGATCTCCAGAGGAGCTATATGAATTGTCGCTTGACGAATTAGCCACACTTATTCGTCCTAGTGGGTTTTTTAACACGAAAGCAAAGCGTATAAAATCATTTCTTATGTGGTTTAGACAGTATGATTATGACGTAAGGAAGCTTCGCTATTTAAAAAGACTAGAGTTACGGGAGCAGTTGCTGCAAATTCATGGTATAGGGAAAGAGACAGCAGATGTAATCCTTTTGTATGCTTTTGGTAAACCTATATTCGTAGTTGATGCTTATGCAAGGCGACTTTTTAAAAGACTTGGTTTTAATATGCCTGATACCTATGATGCGTTTCGTTCTGATGTGGAAAGGGAGCTTCCAGAAAGCGTGGAAATATATAATGAATATCATGCACTAATTGTGATGCATGCAAAAGTACATTGTAAAGCAACCCCGATTTGTACGGATTGTCCTTTGTGGGAGTACTGTGAACGTCAAATATCCTAAATGAAGCGGATGTATTCCATATTATGGCCACATATACTAAGGAATAGTAGTGTAACTAACTGATACAGCAACTTCTAAGTAATATAACTTCTATACGAAACAGTACTTTTGCTTCGGTTAAGATTGTCTGAAATAATGGAGCCAGAACACTCACATTAGGAAGGAGTTCGATCATATGCATGTATTTTTAGTAGGAGCGAATGGCCAAATTGGGAAACATATTTTACAACAATTAACGACTAGTAAAGAACATACGGTAAAAGCGATGGTAAGAAAGCAGGAACAAGCAACAGCGCTAGAAAGTAAAGGAATCGACGTAGTTATAGCAGATCTAGAAGGCAGTGTTGATGAATTAGCAGCAGCAATGAAAGGGACAGATGCAATTATTTTTACAGCAGGATCTGGAGGAAGCACAGGCCTAGACAAGACGTTACTCATTGATTTAGATGGAGCGGTAAAAACGATGGAAGCTGCTGAGCAGGTAGGCATCGATAGATATATTATTGTTAGTGCTCATCAAGCTCATCATCGGGAAAATTGGAATGAGCAGATTAGGCCTTATTATGTAGCGAAGCATTATGCTGATCGAATGCTAAAAACTACGAGGCTGAACTATACCATTGTTCGGCCTGGCGGGTTGTTAAATGATCCAGGTACTGGTAAAGTGTCAGCAGCTGAGAATTTAACAAGAGGATTTATACCAAGGGAGGATGTAGCCTCAACTGTCATAGCAACTCTTAATGAAAAGAATACATTCTGTAAATCCTTTGATTTAGTATCCGGGGACAGCGAAATAACGAAAGCATTGACCAGTTTATAAAATATAGCGGACGAGACAAATGAAATATAGATAAAGCAATTCCGGACTATTATGCGAGTAACGAAGTGATATTCGGATGGTAGTTCGGATCTTTTTGAAATAATAATCCTTCTGATTAAAACAACAATGACTACAACCTGTTCATCCATATTACAGAAAAATTAAGGGGGGTTCTGCGGAGATAGCAGTTAGCGATTTAGATAGGTGAATTGTCCATTTTAAAATACCTCTATACAAAATTTTGGCATCAATGTATTATCTAATAGGATGAGACGTATTTTTCGCTGTAAACTCCGTATCAGCTATCATATTTTATCATACCGTTGGTCCCAGATTCCATTTATCGAACTCCCCAATCTTAGGGGGTCCCTCGCCGGTAGACACTCCCAAACGTGGAAGCTTAGAGGGGTTAAAAGGATCTTGATATAGTGAATGTCAGGTGTTAAAGGTGGCGGTATACCCATAACCATGATATGGATGCTCACAACTTGTATAGCCTCAGCAGAAAAAAGAGGTTTTAATTTGACTGGTTTTCACTCTAATTACCTTATGATAAAACTAGGTACTTCGTTAAAGTAATTGACTTAGAGAGAGTGCGTGATAGATTGATTTACAATATTGCTGTACTTATCGGCGTTTTTCTTTTTTTAACAATAAAGCAATTCACTTTCAATGATACAGTACAATGGTTAGGAAATATCGGAACCTCTATTTTTGCAATGTTACTGTATATTTATGCTCACTGGTATCAGAAAAAAAGCGAAAAATAATTACCCACCTTAAGGATTTAAAATTTATAAAAAATGAGACTGAGACAAAAAAATGAAGAAACAATTAAAAACGAGCGATGATTAGTTGAAATTAATTATCGTTCATTTTTTGATTAGAATAATTATTTTAGCACCAGAAATAAGCGAAACTCCGGTGGAAACAGCACGAGTCCGAAGATCCACATGGTAACGTGTTTTTCTTTACCAAGTTAGCTGAGGCCGTGCGTGGAAAGTGCGTATAGTTTCACAGTGCGGCGATGATACTAGCCATTGATAACATGATCATTCGTATTTTGAGTAAAGAAGTTGTGTTTTGTCCCAGCCTTCTTTGCTCTTTCCTTATTGTAAATGTTGATAGTTCGTTGACACTCCCCCTATTAGAAGGGGGTTTTTAATTCGCCAACATAAATTTATTTCCACTCCAAATCTATATCTTTTTAATAAACGTAAAATACATCTTGTGCATGACGATCAGTTAAATTAATACTCTTTGTATCAAGGGTTTACACAGGAATTAATACTATAAAACATATTTTCTATAAAAATATTATAGTTACCTATTGAATATATATTCATATTAATGCATAATAATTCAATAAGAACTTAATGAACAGGAGTGGTGAGAATGACCAAGGATAAAATCGTATTAGCTTATTCTGGCGGACTAGATACATCTGTAGCGATAAAATGGCTTCAGGATAAATATAATTATGATGTAATAGCAGTAGCCCTTGATGTAGGTGAAGGAAAAGACCTTGAATTTGTGAAAAATAAAGCATTACAAGTAGGGGCAATTAAGTCGTATGTCATCGATGCTAAAGCATTGTTTGCAAATGAATTTGTGTTACCTGCGCTACAAGCTAATTTATTATATGAAGGAAAGTATCCTTTAATATCAGCGCTTTCACGTCCATTGATTGCCAAAATATTGGTGAATATTGCTAAAGAAGAAGGTGCAGTAGCAGTAGCACATGGCTGTACTGGTAAAGGAAATGATCAAGTACGGTTTGATGTTGCGTTTACTGCTTTACAGCCAGATTTAAAAATTGTTGCACCTGTACGTGAATGGGCAATGTCGAGAGAAGAAGAGATTGAATATGCAAAAAAACATAATATTCCTATTCCGATTGATCTAGATAATCCGTTTAGCATCGATCAAAATTTGTGGGGACGTAGTAACGAATGTGGAATATTAGAAGATCCGTGGGCTGAAGCACCAGAAGAAGCATTTGACTTAACTACAAATCCAGTGGAGGCGCCAAATGATCCGGAAATTGTGCAAATTACATTTGAACAAGGTAAGCCTGTTTCCTTAGATGGCAATTCTATGCCATTAGAAGAACTTATCGTTACATTAAATCGTGTTGCTGGAAAGCATGGTGTCGGAAGAATTGACCATGTGGAAAATCGTTTAGTTGGAATTAAATCACGAGAAATTTACGAAGCTCCGGGGGCACTTACGTTAATTGCTGCCCATCAAGAATTAGAAGCACTAACCTTGCCTAGAGAGGTAGCTCAATTTAAACCGTTAATGGAGCAAAAGCTGGCGCAAACGGTTTATGACGGCCTTTGGTATTCTCCACTTACGGATGCACTGAAAGCTTTTATTGAAGAAACACAAAACGATGTATCTGGTACAGTTAAAGTTAAATTATATAAAGGTCATGCACAAGTAGTTGGTCGTGAATCACAACAGTCGTTGTATGACTTTGATTTAGCTACGTACAATGCACAGGACGCCTTTGATCATGAAGCTGCCTTAGGATTTATTAAGCTTTGGGGACTGCCTACAAAAGTACACGCAACTGTAAATCACGCACATAAAGCTGTTGATCAGTCTGTGAAAGACGCCGTATTAGATGTGAAGGAAGCTGTCAAGCCATGAAGCTATGGGGAGGGCGTTTTACTAAGCCGACGAGTCAATTAGTAGATGAGTATACAGCCTCCATTTATTTTGATAAGAAATTAGCAGCCTATGATATTGAGGGAAGCCTAGCACATGTGGCTATGCTAGGTAAATGTAAGATTATAACGACAGAAGAGGCTAAAACCATAGCAGAGGGTCTTAACATTGTTGCTAGTAAAATAGAAAGTGGAGAAGCACGATTAAGTGAAGAACATGAAGATATTCATATGAACGTAGAAAAGCTACTGATTGAAGAAGTTGGTCCCGTTGGTGGAAAGCTTCATACAGGGAGAAGTAGAAATGATCAAGTAGCCCTTGATATGCGTTTATATTTACGTGATGCTTTGGTGGAGTTAATCGATTTACTAGTCCATGTACAGATCGCATTACTAAAACAAGCGAAAGCAAATATGGATACCATTTTACCAGGCTATACACATCTTCAAAGAGCTCAGCCAGTATTATTTTCCCATCATTTACTGGCATATGCTTGGATGTTCCAACGAGATATCGATCGATTAACGGATAGCTGGAAGCGTGTGAATCAATCGCCGCTCGGTGCTGGTGCGCTAGCGGGGACGACGTTTCCAATCGATCGAGGATTCGTAGCTGAACAACTTGCCTTTGAAGGTGTTTGTGAAAATAGCTTAGACGCAGTTAGTGATCGAGATTTTGTTATTGAATTCTTAAGTGATGCATCAATGATTTCCATGCATCTGTCAAGACTCTGTGAAGAGCTTGTTCAATGGTCTAGTCAAGAATTTCATTTTATTGAGCTCGATGATGAATTTTCTACTGGTAGTAGTATGATGCCACAAAAGAAAAATCCTGATGTGGCAGAATTAGTAAGAGGTAAAACTGGTCGAGTATACGGTCATCTTATGGGAATGCTGACAACATTAAAGGGATTGCCGCTAGCATATAATAAAGACATGCAAGAAGACAAAGAAGGTATGTTTGATACTGTCGCGACGTTAAGAGGAGCGCTATCTTTATTTGCGCCGATGATTGAAACGATGAAAGTAAACAAAGATGTTATGTACAATGCGGTACAAAGAGATTATTCTAATGCAACAGATTTTGCTGATTATCTAGTTGGAAAAGGGATACCTTTCAGAGAATCGCATGCGATAACAGGTGAAACAGTGCTATATTGTATCAAAGAAAATAAATATTTAACAGAGCTAACGTTGGATGAATTTCAGTCTTTCTCTAAAAAGGTTGAAGCTGATATTTATCATTTTCTATCACCAGAAGCCGTTGTACAAGCACGTAATGTTCTGGGAGGAACAGCTAAAAATCAAGTAAACAATCAGCTTGAGAGCATCACACAAGCCATTAACATGAATAAGCAATGGCTTGAAGTTAAAAATGAACGATTGGCCAACCGTACAGACCAAGCGTCATCTTATTAATAGCTAACTTCTACAACCGGGTATGGTGAACCCGGTTGTTTTTCTGTGCAATAGGGCGGGAAGATAGGATTCCACATATAACTGGAAATAACACCACCTCTTCTAGGAATAAAGAGAAACCAATATTGGTAAATAGGGGATAAACACCCTCCCACTTATTGAAGTTTCACTTATCAATTTACAACGTAGTTTGTATAACTGCTATAATGGTATATGTCATTTGAAAAATAGCTGGTGAAACACAGCGATGATTCAATGGATTTACGAGCAAGTCTTTTTCGTTTTGTCTCGCGGTGTTTTAATGATAAGCTATTTATTTCAATTGGTACATCTTAGAGTAGGAAGTGACCATCTTGAAGAAGTTAGGTAAAATGATCCTCCATATTTGCTTATTATATATCATATTTTTGTTTGGCAATTGGATACAAAACACATTGCATTTATTTATTCCTGGTAGTGTAATAGGTATGTTGATCTTATTTCTATTATTAATAACCAACGTTTTTCGTATTTCCTGGGTTGATGAAGGTGCTAATTATATTATTAATAATCTAGCATTCTTTTTTATTCCAGTTACAGTTGGTGTTATCAATTATTTTCACTTATTTTCTGGAAAAGGTTTTTTCCTGATTATTATCGTATTAATAAGCACGATTTTTGTTATGGGTGGATCAGGTGTTGTAAGTCAGTGGTTAATTCGCAGAAAGGAATGTCAGCATGAATGAAATCATCTTAGCAACAGTGGCAATTATCGGAACGTTTTTCATCTATCAACTTGCAGTTCGTATTCATCATACGTGGAATTACCCTTTAACGGCGCCAGTTTTAATTGCGACGACAATAATCATTATTATACTAGCTATGTTTCATATTCCTTATGAAACATATATGATTGGTGGAAAGTGGATTAATGAGCTGTTAGGTCCGGCAGTTGTTGCGCTTGCTTATCCATTATATCAACATAGAGAAACTTTAAAAAAAGTAACCATACCAATCTTAGTAGGGACATTGTTTGGGGCAATCTTAGGTATTTCAACAGGCGTATTATTAGCTAAGTGGGCGGGGTTTGAATCAAGCATTATCTATTCGTTAACGCCAAAGTCTGTAACAACCCCAGTAGCGATGGCTGTTACAGATACTCTGGGTGGTGTTATGTCGTTATCAGCAGTATTTGTTATGATAGCAGGAATCGGTGGTGTATTGATGCATACTTTTGTTCTTAGATTGTTTCGATTGGATCATTATTTAGGGCGTGGTGTTGGAATGGGGAGTGCATCTCACGCAATTGGAACAGCGACATCTATGGAAAAAAGTCAGCTAGAAGGGGCGATTAGCACGATTGCTATGGTTGTAAGTGCAGTTGTTGTTTCCATCATTACCCCTGGTTTGGTTCATCTAATGCTATAAATGTGACGTTGACTGTCCAGTGAATAATAAAACCGAGGCAATTCAGAGTGATCAGCCTCGGTTTTTACGTATTAATGGCGCTTATTTAACCAAAGAACCCCTGATTTAGCTAATCGTGGTAAAAGCCCAGTCATTGGCTTTTGCATCATGTTTCCGAACCCATCCGATTTGCCGAGTGAGCCAAGTGTACCTTTTAATTTAATTTCCTTTGGTTTTTTTGGCTCTTTATCACTGAGAACTGCTAAAAGCACCTCTGCGATTTTCTCTCCTTGCTGACCAGCTAGCTGTGCACTAGGTGAATATTCAGAGGAAGCGCAATCCCCTACTACATAAATATTTGTTCTTTCTGGTATTTGGAAGAAATCATTCACAACGATTTTCTCTTGCTCATCTTTAGCAAAGGGAAGTTCTCGAACTAAATAATGTGGTCTTACACCTGCAGTCCAGATGGTAACATCGTTTACAAAACAAACACCGTTATTGCAGACGCCATCTTTTTCTACATATTCTACATTGGAGTGGTGGAGTACATCTACATCGTTTCTAATGAACCATTCTGATACGTACTGCTGTATTTTTGCATCAAAAGCCTTTAAAACACTTGCACCACGATCTAATAAGCGAATATTTAAGTCAGGGCGGCTTTCTCTTATTTCTGAAGCCACTTCGATACCACTTAGTCCAGCACCAACGACTGAGACTTTCCCGTAAGCTTTCAAATTACAAACGGCAAGCCCTGTATTTCTTGCATTTTCAAAGGTTTGAACACTATGTGTGAACTCTTTAGCTCCTTGAATGCCGTGATAATTATCCTCACAACCTAAACCAATTACGAGATAGTCATAGGGAATGATTTCACTGGAATTAGAAAATAAAATTTCTTCCTTAACCGTATTAATTTCTTTAATCTCCCCGTAAAAATAACGTACACGTTGATCGTCAGGAAAGTGTAATCGAACATCTTTTTCTGCAGAAGTACCTGCTGCTATTGTATAGAACTCTGTTTTAATAGAATGGTAAGGATTTCGATCCACTAAGGTAATTTCTACTTCTTCTGGCAGCTGATAATCAAGCAGACCTAACAAGGCCTTCAGTCCACCGTACCCCCCGCCTAATATGACCAATCTTTTCATGCCACAAAACCCCATCTCTGAAAGTAATATCTGTATACTTATATTCTAGCGAAGATATAAAGCGATGTCACCATTTGATTGATTTCGACAAGCAATGGATCCGTTATCAACTACACTGTGTTGACTGAGGATGTAAAATTTATGCTTATACCATATATTTCAACATATGCTTGTATGCTATACTAGTCAAAAAAGGAGAGGACAACATGTCTATAGATGCAATACAAGATATTTACCCAGAGGACTATGCTTGGTGCTACGGCTGTGGAAGGCTGAATAAAGAAGGACTTCATTTTAAAACCATTTGGCAAGGTGATAAAACGATTACGGTGTATACACCTAGGCCAGAACATACAGCTATTCCTGGATTTGTATATGGAGGATTAATTGGATCTTTAATTGATTGCCACGGAACAGGCTCAGCGTCAATGGCTTTACATCGTAAAAATGGCCATGAAATTGGAGATGGGACAGAGCCACCCCGTTTTGTTACCGCATCTTTACATGTAGACTTTATGAAACCGACACCTCATGGTATACCTCTGAAGGCTATTGGAACTGTTGAAGAAATACATCCAAAGAAATTCAAAATACGCACGGAAGTGTTTGCTCATAACGACTGCTGTGCAAAGGGAGAAGTGATAGCTGCGGTAATGCCAGCAGCGTTTAAACAAAAATCAGAAGTTTAACCTGTACATAACCAGTAAGATACCCACTGATTGAAGTTTCACTTTGTAGATTAATGTGTTGTAATAAGTAGTATATTTGCTTTTTTTTCGCTTGTTCAAGGGATCCATTACCAAACCATGTGGAAAAAGGATTACATTCGTATGGAGGATAATGAGATTTTAATTTATCGCGGATTATGTTTACCAAGGAAACGGATTTCCTTCGAAGATATAAAGAGATTCAAAGAAGTAAGTACTTTGATTGAGCTACACTTAAAGGAAGATAAGCATGCACAGTTTAATATAGATTGGCTTTCTAATCATTCGGTCAAAGCTATAAAGGAAACACTTTGTAAAAAAATCCACGAGGAAATGGATGAAGTAAGGAAAAAGGAGCATTATCATGCAAAGACTCACTACTAGATCATTATTAGATGTAATTGGTGAACTTTTTTCCGATGAGATATCTATTGCCGTAACAACGACATCGGAATATATCTACTATCGCCCAAGTATACGAATTGATTTAAAAATTAGACCTGGAGATTCAATTAAGGAAGAAACACTTGCTAGCAAGGCTCTGGTAATGGAGCAGAAAGTGTCTGAATTCATACCCCGAAATGTATTTGGGATCCCGTATCATGGTATGGCAGTTCCCTTTTATGATGGAGCTCATTTAGGAGGATGTGTGCTTGCTATTTATCCAGCATTAACGGAGGGGAAATCAGTTATTACCGTAAAGACTTCAGACGGTTGGAAACCAATTCCTTTTGAGAAAGTCCAATATATCGAAGTGGAGGACAGGAGGACAAATGTTATTTCTCAAGAATTGAATGGTGTACATCGGCTTACGTTGCAGGATTTTGAATATATGCTACCAAGAGAATCGTTCATTCGTTGTCATCGATCATTTATAGTTAATGTGAATCAAATTGAGCATATTTATCCAGATACGCATTCGACATTTATGCTAGCTATGAGAAATGGAGACCAAATACCTGTTAGCCAATCCTATTCCAGTTATTTTCGGAAGCTATTAGGATTTTGAATACAAATACTGTTTTAAAAGTATCTGGTACTGGTCTAAGCAATATACTTCTATTCCAGACATATTTCCACAAAAAAGAAAGCGCTTCATATAGAATAGTCCTTAAACTCTAATAAGAAAGAAGGGGTTTGGGATGAGATGTGAACATGATAGAATAGAGGATGTTCGACTGCATGATCGCGTTGTAACTGCAGAAGAAGCAGCATCGTGGATAAAGGATGGAATGACACTTGGATTAAGCGGCTTTACCCGGGCAGGGGATGTAAAAGCTGTACCAACAGCGTTAGTAAAGCGAGTCGAAAATGGGGAGCGCCTAAAGGTGAATGTTTTTACAGGTGCTTCTTTGGGGTCAGACGTTGATAAGATGTTTGCGGAAGCAGGCTTGGTTAATAAACGCTTACCTTTTCAAGCAGATCCATTCATGCGGAGGAAAATAAATCAAGGAGAGCATCTATTCGTTGACCATCATCTTTCGCATACCGCTGAATTACTACGGGGAAATGTAATAGAAAAAGTTGATTATGCTATTTTGGAAGCGATTTCCATCACGGCTGAAGGGTTAATTATACCAACTACTTCAATTGGTAACTCCCTTTCATTTGCAGAGAGCGCAAAGGCAGTTATTATTGAGATCAATTTAGCTCAATCTCTATTGTTAAAAGGGCTGCATGACCTATACAGCCCGGATAAGCAAGGAAAGCGCAAACCTATTCCTTTAACTGAGGTGCATGATCGAATTGGTACAATCGGTATTCCGATTGATGTGGAGAAAGTTAAAGGAATCGTTTTTACAAACCAAACGGATTCTCCCTCTACGATTGTACAGCCAGATAAAGAAACAAAGGTTATGGCCGATCATTTGCTGCACTTTTTTCGTGAGGAGGTTGCGGCAGGGAGATTAACTAAAAACCTTGCTCCACTTCAATCTGGTATTGGCTCAGTTGCAAATGCTGTTTTACATGGAATGGTTAATTCAGAATTTGAAAATCTAGAGATTTACTCGGAAGTATTACAGGACGCTGTATTTGATTTAATGGATGCAAATAAGGTGCGGATGGCATCTTGCTGTTCGATTACGCTTTCTGAGGCTAGAATGCAAGAGGTCTTTAACAACTTCGAGCGATATCGAAATAAATTAATTATGCGTCCACAGGAAATATCCAATCATCCAGAAATTATTCGTAGACTTGGACTCTTATCCATTAACACAGCGTTAGAATTTGATATCTATGGGAATGTCAATTCAACTCATGTGGCGGGCACGAAGATGATGAATGGGATAGGGGGATCTGGTGATTTTGCCCGAAATGCTAGGGTCGCCATCTTTGTTACAAAATCTATTGCTAAGAATGGTACTATTTCAAGTGTTGTACCCTTTGCTTCGCATATCGATCATACAGAGCATGATGTAGATATATTAGTTACGGAGCAAGGCTATGCAGATTTACGAGGGCTTGCTCCAAGGGAAAGAGCTCCACTGATTATTGAAAATTGTGCACATCCTATGTATCGGAAGCAATTATGGAATTACTATAAGGAAGCAATTAAAGGTGGTGGGCAGACACCTCATAATTTGGAAAAGGCAATGAGCTGGCATGTTAGTTACACGAAACAGGGGACAATGCAGGAACTAATTGGGCAGGATTAGTTTCTAGATGGTTCGATTAGATAAAGGGGATCTATATAATGAGGAAGCTACATTTCTGTAAAAAGAGATGTAGCTTTTTCATAGTCTAGGAAATGATTAAATTAGTCCATATGGTTAAATAGGGTATGAGCCGCGTTTAGCGCAAGCACACCGTGATTCCTTTATCACCGTTGACTCGCTCCATTCGCTATGTTTCTAATCGGACGCTTGCGCTTTTGTTAGGAAGAAGCTGATTGCTACCTTCTGCGGACGGTGCCTGTGAGACCCCTCGTGGCTTCACTCTTGTGAAGTCACACCCGCACACACTTTTAAGGCAGGAGTCGTCGACTTTCGTTTCCAACTATGGAAGGGTTATGAAACATGCAGGGTAGGTTCACCTTACATGCAACCGACGGCAAAAATCCCATAATTTCAGGTTTGTTTTTTTAAAAGTTAAGAAAGTATAAAATCAGTGCAATGACTGCGTTAAGCCAAGTAGTTATTTTGAAA
>NZ_BAAACY010000168.1:0-27818 GCF_039521925.1 Virgibacillus salarius
CATCAAACATTTCAAAATAACTACTTGGCTTAACGCAGTCATTGCACTGATTTTATACTTTCTTAACTTAGAACAAAAGCGCAAGCGACAAATAGAAACGGAGCGAGTCAACGGAGATAAAGGAAGCACGGTGAGCTTGCGAGCCGATGATGACTTAGCTTAGGGCGATTCGTGAATTCGCCTCGTTTCTGGGCGCTGGAGCTTGAGACACGGCTCAACACGCCCATTTTTATCCACATGGGCTAATTTTAATTTTTCTAGACAACAAAAAAACTGACAAAGATTGTCAGTCCTTTTTATAATGCATAGCAATTAAGGTAGTATCATCCTGGCGATTAGATTCACTTACATATTCAAACGTCTGCGTAATTGCCTTGACATCTTCATTTAAAAAATATTTTTCCGACAGATCTCTATCCGAAACTCCATCAGAAAACATGATAAACATCATATTTGATTCTAGCTTTTCTTGAATGATTTTAAAGGGACGGTGATAGCCTGCCAAATAACCAGCATTAGGTATATTTCGCTTTTTCTTTTGATTTTTCACGATGGTAAGGATACCAATGTTTCCAATCGAAGAAAAAGAGTACATTCCTGTAGTAAAATCGAGCTTAAGAATACCAACTACAACACCACGTTTGCCATATAACTGTTCGTTACATTTTTTTATAATACCTTCTATTGACGTATGAGCATTATCTTGAATAATATTAATCACAATTTGGGACGATTCCTTTGCAAATTCACCACTACCAAGTCCATCTGCCACAGCACAAATAAATTCTTTATCTGTTTCCTTGTAAAAGTAACTGTCCCCACAATAATAATTACCTTTCTTCGCTCTTTGAAAGACAGATACCTGTACACGTTTCATAATTATTCAAGAACCTCCGTACTTTCTGACTGTATGGCCTCTCTTAGCTTACGCAAGGATCGACGCTGAAGTCTAGAAACATGCATTTGCGAAATCCCTAGTAACTCTCCAGTTTCCTTTTGACTCATGTTTTCAAAATAGGTATATTTCAAGATTTGCTGTTCACGCTCAGATAAAATAGGGAGTATCTTTTCTAGTAGCATTCGTTGATCGATCGTATTATATCCAGCCTCTTCATTGCCAACCAAATCTAAAATTGCTACCGTACTACCATCGGAATCTGCTTCAATTTTTCTGTCTACAGATAATGCTTTATAGCTTTTTCCCATCTCCATTGTCTCAAGAATATCCTCTTCCGATACTTCTAGATAGTCTGCTATTTCTCTCACTGTTGGGGATTTCTGATTGTTTGTCGTTAGTGTATCTACTGCTTTTTTTATTTTTGGTCCTAGTTCTTTTATTCGTCTTGGTACATGGACACTCCAGGTTTTATCGCGAATAAATCGTTTAATTTCTCCGATTATAGTAGGTATTGCGAAAGATTCAAAGGATTTACCAAATGACGGATCATACCTTCTAACTGCAGCTAATAGCCCGATCATACCAACTTGAACAAGATCTTCATGAATAGCACTATTTCTTGAGTACTTGCGTGCAATCGACTCGACTAGATCCTTATAAGTAAGAACTAGCTTCTCTTGTAATGCTTCATCAGTCGGTTCTTGTTGGATAGCTTCAATTAGCTGGTAAACCTCATCTCTTCCGCTATTGTGTGGTTGAGATTTGGTCGTCATCAAAGTCCACCTCAGTTTCGTGTATATACTTAGTCATCAATACAATGACACCATAGTTATTGTTAATTTGTACTTTATCCATTAGTGCATCAATTAAGAACAGACCAAAACCCCCTTCTCTTAGATCTTCAATTGATTCCGTATTTTTATATGGTCCAATACCATCTTTGACTTCATTTAGGTTAAAGCTTCCTCCATGGTCTGCTACCATTACCTCTAAACGGTCCTCATAAACTCCAAAACCTATTGTTACTTCGCCATCATCCTGCTCATGATAAGCATGAGTCACAGTATTTGTAATTGCTTCAGAGATAGCGACTTTCAAATCCTCAATATCCTCGTAAGAAAAACCCATTCTATTCGCTATGCCTGAGATACTTAATCGAACAACACCGACATATTCTGCTTTCGCAGGAACTTTCAATTCAATAAAATCAAATCTCTCCATTATTCGCTTCCACCCCGAATCGCAGCATTTATATCCATAATTTCATCTAGTCCTGTTATTTTAAATAATCGAAGCACACGATCTTGTATATTTACTAGCCGCATCATACTTTCATGTTCTTTTGTAGACTTCAATGCACTAATAAATATCCCTAAACCAGTGCTATCCATATACGTGACATTTTCAAGATCAACTTCGACTATATTTCCACGTTGTTGCGTTAACGGAAGTAACGTCTCTTTTAATTGTGGTGCTGTATACGCATCTATTTCACCCGAAAGATTGACGATTGACTTTTTCGTCTCTTCCACTACATTAATGGTTAAATTCATAATTGCTTCCTCCTATATCTTCACGATAAGACATATTGTATAATATCGCTTCTTATAGTTTGACTTCTCCATAACATTTACCCACATAACACCACGATTAAACTTCCCGTCGTAATATAAGTAACGTAAAGTCATCTCGCAGTTCAAAATTCTGTAGACGTTCGAAGTATTTAAAAACCTGATTTACCATCTCTTGAGCGGGTAGATGCGCATATTGTCTGATGACACTCAATACTTCTTCACTTTCAATAAAACGATCACCATCTCTACACTCTGTAACTCCATCTGTAAGCATGATAACTAAGTCATTTTTATGAATGTTTAATTCATATTGACCATAATCGGCATCAGGGGTCACACCGAGCACGAGGCCTTTTGTTTCCATCTCTTCAAATATATCCTTCTCAGCGTTATAATAAAACCCAGGCTCATGACCAGCTGAGGCGTAACGAAGTGTGTGTTCGGAAGGTATATATTGTGCATAACACATAGTAATAAACATACTGGGGTCAACATTTCTTTCGACTACACGATTTAGATTCTTTAAAATTGCCCTTGGTTCCATTGCCTCCTCAGGATAACTATCCATGGCATATTTAATCATAGACATACACAAAGCTGCTGGAATTCCTTTACCAATAACATCTGCCATAGCAATACCTAATGAACCATCACTTCCCTTTACAAAGTGATGATAATCACCATTCATTTGGTGCGCAGGTACACTAATAACACCAATATCCAGTCCTTCTATTTCTGGTTTTATTGTTCCAAGTAGTGTTTCCTGCATACTAGCGGCTACGGATATTTCGGATTTCAATTCAGACTGCTTTTCACGTAGCATTTGGTATTCCTGATGTGCGATACCATAGGCAATCATAGCTTCTAATAAAAAATTCATGGAAGACTGTATATCTTCACTTAGAGAAGGATACAGCTCCGCTAAAGCCTGAATGTGCATATTCACGATCTCATCTGGTAGGATATGATTTTTTATAAAGGATTTACTGACCTGCTCTACTTCATAAAGTGATTGTTCATCCTTTGTTTCAATGTAACGCTTCATCAATTCTTTATAATTTTCTACGTCTATTTTAACGGTATCATCCATACGTATCCCCCTAACATCCAACAAAAAGCAAGAGCATTTGACAGTATATATAAAGATAGGGTGTGCACTTCTTAATCATGTACACACCTCGGTTCCATTAAAGTGAAACTTCAATTAGTGGAGGTTTTGTCTTATCCCCCACGGATGGTTAGTACACTAAGGGTATGACCTCAAGGCCTTTGAACCAATTGGACATTTACTGCAGTCGATCTCCCACTTTCCATATAAATTTCACTTTATTGCATGAAATGGGGGTTTACTGCCAGTTATATGTGGGATAAAACTATCTTAACCACTTTATTGCTTTTATTCTTGTACCTTTCCCGACTTCTGATTGCAAATCAAACTCGTCCATTAATCGCTTTACTCCCGGTAATCCAGCCCCCAGTCCACCTGAAGTAGAATAACCATCCTCCATTACCTGACCAATATCTTCAATGCCTGGACCGACATCAATGGCTATCATACACATTCCTTTATGCTCAAGGTTATCAATAACTTCGAAACATATCTGTCCATGCTCCGCATATAAGTAGATATTCCTAGCCAGTTCAGATATTGTTGTAGCAATCCGAGCTTGATCAACGATACCGAAACCAACCTTCTTCGCAATATCTCTCCCTAATTGCCTGGCACCTACTATATCCCACTCTTTCTTTATATTTACGCAAGATTGAGGTTTCATAGGCTCTATTCCCCCAATTCCTGGTAGAGTTTGATAAGGCCTTGTTCTAAATTTAATGCAGTTGGAACATTTTTTAAATGAATCCCTAAATCAATTAATGTCATTGCAACTGCTGGCTGAATACCTGTTAAAACTACCTTCGCCCCCATAAGATCTGACATTGTAACCACATCACCTAAAACTTTAGCAATAAATGAATCAATGATTTCGACGGATGTTAAATCAATGACTACACCAGAAGAACCACTTTTATGAATTTTATCTAAGAGATCCTCCTGAAATTGAATTGCTGTTTGATCATCTATCTCTGTCTGAATGGAGATCAATAAATAATTATGGAGTTTTAAGATTGGTATTCGCAATGCCTTCACTCCCCTTTCAATGACTGAATTAATTCTTCAATACTTTCTTCTTTCGTTTCTAAATCAACTATCTTTCGGTTTGTTATTTCCAATGCGCTTCTAAAACCTTTTTTCAGCGAGCTCTTTGTCGGAAACTTCCCTAAATCAATACCAAGATTTACAATTGTTTGGGCAATTTCTGGGCGAATCCCAACAAGAATACATATTGACCCGATTAAACGAACGGCTTCCGCAGCTTGAATAATATGATGCGCAACCATCGTATCTACAACAGGAACACCAGTAATATCAATTAGCACCACTTCCGAGTTATGCTTAATCACGCCGTCTAACAAATTCTCCATGATTAACTTTGCTCGCTCTGTATCGATCGTTCCAATTAATGGCATAATTGTAATACTATCCATAACAGGAATTAATGGAGCTGATAGTTCCTGAAGAGCGACTCGCTGTAAAGAAACAATATTCTCCCAGTTACCAGAATACTCATTTACCAATTGTCTAATTAACGGCTCCACCCATGCATCTACGCTTTTAAGAACATTAGAGATAAAAGCAGAGTCTACTTGTTCAGATTGACTTAAAATATAATCTACAGTGACTCGGCGAAATACTTGTAGACCATCAGTGATATAGCTTAATGGCCAACCAAGATTAATAATCTTTTCGGAAAAGCTCTCAACTGCCTTCGGTGGCCCTGCATTTTTTATACTTGTAAAGATAACATTAACAAACTCTCTATTGGTGCTTTCAAATAATTCATCGGAAATACTTGAAGTATAATTCCCATCTTTCAATGAATTGATTTCTTCCATCCACATTTGTACAATTGAGTCACTGTTTTCAATCGCAATCTTCTTAAATTTCTCGTCCATTGGATTACCCCCATTTATGGTTAAATGATTGTTAATGATTGTTATAGGTGTAAAGTGAAAGTTCTCTTCAAAGTGACTGTTACTAAGCAATATACGAAACTTTTATTATAGCTAACTAAATACAATTATGTCAGTTACGTTTATTGACTATTAACCCGCAATAAAACAATTTTTCATCTGACATTGCTACTTATTTTTTTGTTTATAACCCTGTCTTGTCAAAGTTAATTGTAACACAGATCAAAATTATGTATGAAGAATAATGTCGTATTTCTGCATGCAAAAACACCCTTGTTCTTCTATAAACAAGGGTGTTTTTATTGACCATACATATCTTTCAGCCCTAGACTGATTTCTAATGCTTGGTTAATCTTATTCATCATTTCTTTATCTAACTTTGTTATTTTATCTGTTAATCGTTGTTTATCAAGCGTTCTAATTTGTTCTAGCAAAATAACGGAATCCCGATCAAATCCATAACGTTTTGCGTTAATCTCCACATGCGTTGGGAGCTTCGCTTTCTGAATTTGTGCTGTAATTGCTGCGACAATAACGGTAGGACTGAAACGATTCCCGATATCATTTTGCAGGATCAATACCGGGCGCACGCCTCCCTGCTCTGATCCAACAACAGGGGAAAGGTCAGCGAAATATACTTCGCCTCTTTGTACGATCAAATGGTTACACCCCGATCACAGAGCGTTCCAAGGTATTTTTTGCCTCCTCTTCAGCTTGAAAAGCTTCTGAAGCAATTGTTAAATTAATGCGGCCCATTTCTTCATAGCCTCGTTGCATCGTTTCACGAAATTGTTGGATATGCTCATCTCTTTTGTGTTGAAGATAGCTTCTAGTTGCCTGACAAATGAAATCACTTAAATCACTATTCTCATATTTCATTAGACCATCCACCTCATTTAACAGGTTTTTCGGTATCTTAACTAATACTTCTTGTAAGCTCTCTGACAAAACCATCACACCTCCGCCAACTGTTGAACGAACTTTGTAAAAGTCATTTTTAATGATATCATTGAATTCGCCCATTTGCAAAGGGTTCCCTAATTTTTTTCAAAAAATATCTTGTTTTGTCGTTTATTCTTTCTCTAAATGTGGTATATCATGTAATTAAGTTAATTATGATGAGCTTTTCCTTAAAGGCCTTTATATATTCGTGGAATCCGCTTATTAATTACACAAGGAATCTCGTAATTAATTGTCTCTGCATGCTCGGAGATTTCATCCATTGCAATAAACGTGTCGTCTTGCCTGCCAATAAATGTGACCTTTGTTCCGACAGGGTAAGCGCGGTCCAGTCGAACCATGGTTTGATCCATGCAAATTCTGCCGACTATTGGTAATCGTTTTCCATTGATTAATACTGAAAAACCCTGCATTTTTCGCAGCCACCCATCACCATATCCAATAGGTATTGTACCAATCCATTCTTTTTCATTTGCCGTATACGTACAGCCGTAACTTACAGTATCTCCAGATTCAATTTGTTTGACATGCACTAGATTGCTGTGTAACGAAAAAGCCTGCTTTAAGTCTATCTCCCCCTTATCTTTTACTGCTTTAGAAGGATATAATCCATACATGGCAATACCAAATCGAATATAATCGTACATATCTTCTGGTAAACGAATAGCACTCGCACTATTGCCTATATGAATATCAAGCTCCCCAGCCCAATGCTGCTTCAGTTTCGATAACAGTATTTCAAATCGCTCCTTTTGCTGTAAAAAGTAAGCTGACTCTGGTTCATCTGCTGTTGCAAAATGGGTGTATACTCCTGTTAAATATATGCTTTTATTTTTATTTAATGCATATAGAATAGAATATAGCTCTTTCTCTGACCTTATGCCGATCCTCCCCATACCAGAATCGACTTTTAAATGAAGCTTTAATGGTTTAGCAAGTGTATAACTATTTACTTGATCTAGCCAATCCTGTTGAAAAAAGGTTAATGTAATATCAAGTTCGGCTGCTACAACAGCTGATTCAGGAGGAACCCAGCCCAATACCAAGATCGGCGCTGTTATTTGAGCCTTTCGTAATTCAATTGCCTCCTCAAGCAATGCCACAGCTAACGCTTCCGCTCCAGCTGTCAGGGCTTTTTTTGCTACAGGAATACTCCCATGACCGTAGCCATCCGCTTTTACAACAGCAATTACTTTACTTGTTATCGGGAGCTTTTGTTTTATTTGTTTTATATTATATGCAATTGCCTCCAAATCTATTTCAACCCAAGTATATCTATGTAATTCCACTAGCTCTAACTCCTTTCGCAAATAACGCGAGGTTTCTTACGTTAATGGTTATATAAATTGAAACTTCAATCAGTTCGTGAGTTGGTTTAGCCCCCACTGATAGTTCGTATCACAAGGATATGAACTAAAGGACATTGAACCCTCGAGCATTTACTGACAGTCGATCCCCCACTTACCAATAGTGGATTCTCTTTATCGCGCTTGAATTGGAGGTATTACTGCCAGTTATATAGGGATAAAAATAATAATACCCCTATTATTTCTTGGGGAGAGGTTGATGTCAATATTATGATAATGAGTAATTGCAAAACCTGAAGTAAAACCACAATCGAACGTCTTGAATATAGCTGCAATTCATTCGCTTAATCAGATCACTTATGTTAAAAATAACCAAAAATAAAAGCAGACCCCAAGTAATTGCGAGTCTGCTTGTTAGAATTTCATGTTACTTCACTTCTTTACTTTGCACAGATTGAGCAACCTGAATTAGTTCTTGCTTCGTTAATTCATCACTTGCTAACATGAAATCTACCCCATTATGAGACCACTCTAACTTGTTAGCTGAAATTGCTCCAACAGCAAATCCTAGATTGACAATTTCTCCCTTCACTTCATTTGGAGACATCATTGTCGTTTGTACCTTTGATTTTTCTTCGACCAACGTGAAATTTTTTTCACCCTCAAAGGTCAAAATTACACGTTCCCCTTCTTCCGTTGAGGCTTCTTTTTTCTCTGTTAATTCAGATCCTGCCATATAAGAAGGATAAAATACAGTAAGTGTATCTTCCACACCATCTCCAGAAACCTCTTCCTCAGCTACTGCTCCACTCGCCATATTCTTCTTCATAGTAAAGTCATTGTCTTTAAACGTAGCTTTTTTGTCAAAGCTCGAAAACTTTACTTCTACCAATGCATTCTTATCCTTATCTAGTACATTTACCTGAACAGGCTGAAAGGTTTTCTTATCAAAGTAAATTTCTTGATATGGCAAATTATTGTTGCTTTGATAATTTGTTTTTGTTTTAAAGATATAATGGGAGTCACTCACTTCAAATGCTGCTTCCTTATCTTTTTCAATATCCTTAACTAAGGATTGATAAAGATATGGTTGACTGCTATTATCTGGCCATTCTGATTGAAATTTAAAGCTTTTGCTTAATGCAGGCGTTAAAACAAATACACCATCTTTATTTTTTAGGATAATCTGATTTCCTTTTTCGTCTTCATTGTTAGATAAGGCAACGCGATAGAGATCATCCTTTTTATGCCAAACATCAATATTGAACTTTTGCTGCTCCTGGCCGGTATTCATACTCATTTCTGCTTTAGCTTTGTAACCATCCATTTCATCCAAATTGTCTTTTAATTCTGCAACAACATCCTCCTGTGATTTTTCTCCACAGGCTGATAATAATAGTACGAAGCCAAATACAATGATCCAACCGCCAATTTTTCTTTTCATGGACATATCTCCCTTGTCTCAGTTAAAAACAAAGGGAACGTTATCACCTAATACCTCTCAAGAAATAATACGAAATACCTTCGCAAGCCCATCGATCACATCACTAGCGAGTAGGTCATGATAGGAATGCTTTTCACTTATTAATTCATCTGCGGACCTTCCATGAATATAACAAGCATTACACAGCGCTTGAAAAATCGTTTGTCCCTGCATAATCATTGCTAAGATAATGCCTGTTAACACATCTCCACTTCCCCCTTTGGCAAGACCAGGATTACCAGACATATTCACAACTTGCTCACCTTCAGGAGATGTAATAATGGTAATCATTCCCTTGAGAACGACATAGGAGTTATTTTTAATAGCGAATTCACGCGAATACCTAAATGGTTCTAGGAGTAACTCATTTACAGTAATCCCTAAAAGCATTGCCATTTCTCCAGGATGCGGTGTGATTACTGTTGGATAACGCCTATTTTCTATATCTAAAAGATCCTCTTTTATATGATATAGGCCATCCGCATCTATCACAATCGGACATTCAGCTGTATGAACTAAGCTTCGAACCAAATCACCGGTACACGTTCTTCTTCCCATGCCCATTCCTATAGCGACAGCATGATAGCCTTCTAGACTTACATCAGTTCGGTTATCAAGAAAACCATTTGTTTCAGATAATTCTTTATAGGTAGCTTCTATACAATTAGCAGAAATCATCCGAATGACGCCTTCGGTAGTTGCTCCAGTAATGAGACCCGCTCCAGCTCGTAGCGAAGCTTTTAAACTCATAGCTAGCGCACCCGGCATCTCCTTACTCCCTCCTATCACCAGACCCTTACCGTGCTTTCCTTTATGATCATCTGGTTTCCGATCAGGTAAACTATTCCGAACATCATCTATTCCCCATACGAATCTAGATGTGTTAGTTTTGAAAGCACGGGAAGGTAAACCAATGGAAACAGGCTCCCACTTTCCGTAATAAGGAGAGGTGTGATTCAAAAACGCACTGACCTTCGGCGCACCTATAACAAAAGTATAGTCTGCTTGAATAGAAATAAATTCCCCTTTACCTTCATCTGCCGGTAGTCCCGAGGGAATATCTACAGAAATTACTTTTTTCGCTTCACGGTTAATATAATGAACCAACGATGCTAATGGTTCACGTAATATCCCCTTCGAACCAATGCCAATTATTGCATCAATGATTACATTATTACTAGTTATCATTGATGTACATTTACCATCAAATAAGGATATGATGCCTCCGCACCTTTCAAATAGTCGTTTATGATAATACGCATCTCCAAGGATTTTATCATTAGCAACCACCTGTAGTACCTGAACAGCATAACCTTTGTCTAGAAGTGTTCTAGCTATAACAAAACCATCTCCACCATTATTACCTGAACCAGCAAGCACGCAAATCTTGTCCGTATCCTTAACAATTGCTGTCACACGATCAGCAACAGCTCGTCCAGCATTCTCCATTAACAATTTCCCATCTAAACCAATTTCGGTCATTGCAAAGTGATCGATATCGTACATTTCCTTTGCGGTGACAATATACAATGTGTTCCCTCCTACCCGCACTAAAATATATGAGACAACCTGAGCGATTATGCATGTCCTTATAGAGCTTCAATCACAATTTGCGCAGCAGCATAATCAGCCGTATGTGTAATGGACAAAAATATTTTCTCTTTTCCATACCCTTTAGCATGTAAAATTGGAGCACCATTCTCTCCAATTTGAATCTCTATATCCTGAAAGCTAAGCCGTCCGATGCCTATTCCTACAGCTTTAGCAAATGCTTCTTTCGCTGCAAATCTACCAGCTAAAAATTCCACCTGCCTCCTCTTGTTATGGAGAGCATAGAATCTCTCCCTTTCGATCGGAGTTAAAATTCTTTCTATTATACGTGGAGTTCTCTGCATACTATTTTCTATACGATATAACTCAATAAGATCAATTCCTATTCCTCTGATCATGAACATCTTACTCCTTTTCAAACTGGCTAAAGTCGTTAAATACGCCTGAAGAATCCAATCGAATTACTTCTCTTATTATTGCATCAGTCTATTCGTGCAAATTACTATGTTTTTAATTATTATTTTAGTACGATAAAATTGGTCATACTATACATGATCGTATATTACAATAATAATAATAACAATAACGAATGGAATACCATAGTAATTCTATTTCTAAAAAAGTATAAGTCGGGGGAGTCCAATGTTTATACGAAATGAAAGAAGTATAAAAGAATTTAGGCAAGCATATCCTATTGTAACTACTTTAGTTATTATTCATCTTGGATTATGGATAATCATTGATCTTTTACAGTTACCATTCGGTGACACGCTCTATCAGTTCGGAGCAGGTAGCAATTACTATATTCATCAAGGAGAGTATTGGCGTCTAATAACACCAATTTTCCTTCATGTAAACTTGACACATGCATTATTCAATTCATTCTCCCTCGTATTATTCGGACCTGCTCTTGAGCAAATGCTTGGTAGAACAAAATTTATAATTGCTTATTTAGCAGCTGGATTTATTGGCAATTTAGGGACATATCTCTTCGGCTCATTGGATTTCTCCTTTGTCCATGTCGGTGCATCTGGTGCTATCTTTGGTTTGTTTGGGATTTATATATTTATGGTTACATTCCGTAAACATCTCATTGATCAAACAAGCTCACAAATAATACTAACGATCGTAATCGTGGGACTTATTATGACATTCATCCGTCAAAACATTAATATTTATGGACACATTTTTGGTTTTATTGGTGGATTCGCGATTGCCCCCATCGTACTGACAGGCGCAAAAATGTATAATCCCTGGGCTACAGTTGCCACAAGAAGAAATCATTCAGATGACTCGATCCAATTTGACCCTAATCGCTGGAATAAAAAACGCTTTCCAGCAAAATGGAAGAATCATATTTGGTGGATTATTTTTGCGATTTTAGTTTTTCTTGGATTAATGAGTAGAATTTTATAATTATCTTAAAAAAGGCTAACCCGCTCAGTACTCGGGTTGGCCTGTTCTGATTATCGTTCATAACTATACAAACCTATTACAGGAGAAAAAAATGACAAATATTAATGATATTGCAAAGATAGCCGGAGTATCCGTATCAACGGTTTCGAGAGTGCTAAATAATTATAAATACGTTTCTGAGGAAAAAAGAAACGCCGTTCAAAAAGTCATTAACGATTTAAACTACACACCTAATAAAAATGCGATTGATCTAATTCGCGGAGAAACAAATATAATTGGAGTAATCCTACCTTATAATAATAATCAAGCTTTTGATCAAATGTTACAAGGAATCCTTCATAGATCAGTAAAAATGGACTTTTCTGTCATTGTTCTTCCTACCAAATATGATAAAAAGAAAGAATTGGAATACCTCGCTATGCTAAAAAATAAATTACTAGACAGTATCATCATAACCTCAAAAGCAAATGCGTGGGATGAAATCTTACCGTTTACAACTTATGGATCCATCATCTCTTGTGAATATACAGACTTCAAGAAAATAGGCTGTTCTTATATTGACAGATATGCTTCCTATATAGACGCCTTTCAAACATTAAAGGAATTGGGGCATTCCTCTGTTGCTTTTACGACTGCTAGGGGAGAAGAAAGTCTTAGTACACAGCAAACTTGCCAAGCGTATAAAGAAGTATTCGGAGAACTTAGACCCGGCACGTATATTTCGCAATGCTATTGTCTAGAGGACGGCTTTCAGGCAGCCAAAAGGTTCTTCGCCCTTAATAATAAACCAAGTGCTATATATGCCAACGGCGACGAGGTTGCGGGTGGAATTTATCAATATGCGCAATCTTCTGGCTTAAAAGTACCTGAAGATTTGGCAATAATCGGACAGGAAAACCAACCAGTAGGGGTGGCACTGGGTTTAGCTACTGTAGATCATCATTTAATGCATGTTGGCGAGCAGGCTTTTGAGCTTGCTATCAGAAAATCCCGTGATAAAATAAAAATTCCATATAATATTATTCGGCGATCTTCAATCTGACTATTGACCTGAAATCCATTTCATCATCTACCATAAATGTATCATAAGATGGGAGATGAATAGGCATGTATAAAAGCTTTATATTTGATTTAGATGGAACGATTATTGATTCAGAAAGAATTGGGCTTGAGGCATTACAATCCACATTACGACAAATCGGAATTCTAAAAGATATTGAAGAGTTACGTTTTTCCATCGGGATTCCTGGATTAAGAACTTTGGAAATCCTTGAGATCGCAGATATTCCAACCACACTCAATACTTGGTTAGAAAAGCAAAAACCTTTCATGAAACATGTACCTGTATTTCAAGGTATGATTGAGGTCATTGCCAAACTTCCAAATACGGCAATCGTAACTTCTCAAAATAAGAAAGAATTGCAAGCCGGATTTGAAAAATTAAATATTGCTCATCACTTTCAATCCGTTATTTGTGCAGATGATACCGAAAAACACAAGCCTAATCCAGAACCACTAGAATTAGCACTTAAAATATTGAATTGTAAAGCAAGTGAGGCAATCTATATAGGTGATTCTGTATATGATTTAAGATGTGCAAAATCCGCTGGTGTTGATTTCGGGTTAGCCTATTGGGGGGCAAAATCCAAAGAAGGCTTTGAAGATGCAAATTATATATTCACTACCCCCAATGAACTATTAAATTGTAAGCAGACTATTTAGAAAATACGTGATAGAGAAACTAATACTGGAACATAAAAAGTTGGGGGTTTTGTTTATTCCCCACTAATGGTTAGTACCACAAGGGTATGACCTAATGGTCTTTGAAGCCATCAGACATATACTGGCAGTGAGTCACCTACTTACCACTATTGGTTTCACTTTATTGCTTGAAGTGAGGGTATTACTGCCAGTTATAAGTGGGGAAACTTCGAAAAAATTCAAAATTAATAGTGGAAGCATAGTTGTAAATAAAGCATTGCACCATCTTCTGCAAGCGCACGATTAGAAACGTAGCGACTGGAGCGAGTTAACGGAGATAAAGCTACTTGACGTGGCGTATATAGAATTCCCCTGCCTTTTCACCTGATCCCATTGCAAATTAACCAATCAGATATTCATATGCATCACCTAAAACATCACCTTTTTGTAAGGCAACCATATTTAAATTAGCACGTTATTAAAAAGCTGCCGAGAAAAAATTTCTCGACAGCTTGAAGCTTCTTACAACGAAGAAGTTGTAATGATATGATTAGGAATCACGATTCCTGCGCTTCTGGTAATTTCCCTTTCTATTACGTCCACCTTGATTGCGCCCTCCTTGGCCACCACGACCGCTTTGACCACGTTTACCATAGAACCGTTTATTATTTGATCGACGATTATCCTTAGAACGCTGCGCCTTCTTCACGCTAACAGGGGCTACAGAAGATATTTTGACTGGTGTATCTTTTCGTTCCTTTGTAAGCAATTTAAGAGCTGCTGCAATTACAGAGACAGAATCGTGCTCCTCTAACAATTGATTAGCAGTTTGATGATAATCCTTTAGATCTTTCTTCTCTATCGTATCCATAATTTTCTTCAGCGCTACCTGCTGTTGACCTTTTTGAGCATCATGATTAGTCGGTGGAACTAAACGCTTCATTTTACTCTTCGTTACTTTCTCGATCAACTGCAAGTGTGCCATTTCTCGTGGAGTAATAAAGGAAATAGCCTCACCTGTACGACCTGCACGACCTGTACGCCCAATACGGTGTACATAGCTCTCTGGATCCTGTGGAATATCAAAATTATATACATGGGTAACACCGGATATATCAAGACCTCTAGCAGCCACATCCGTAGCCACTAAAACATCAACACGCCCATTCTTAAACTTGTTTAACACTGACATCCGTTTCCCTTGTGTTAAATCACCATGAATTCCTTCTGCGCGATAACCTCTTGCTTGTAAACCTTCTGTTATTTCATCTACCCGCTTTTTCGTACGACTAAATACGATTGCTAGATCAGGTGAATGAATATCTAAATGATTATTCAACGTATCAAACTTATATTTTTCAGGAATTTCTATAAAATATTGGTCAATATTTTCAACTGTCATTTCCTTCGCTTTGATCTTAATCTCTTTAGGTTGCTTCATTAAATTTGTTGCAATATCACGTATTTCTTTTGGCATCGTAGCCGAAAATAGAAGTGTTTGTCTTTCTTCAGGTATGCCTTTTAGAATATCGCGAATATCATCAATAAAACCCATGTTTAGCATTTCATCTGCTTCATCTAAGACAGCAGTTTGAATATTATTTGTACGTATCGTTTTTCTACGCATATGGTCAAGTAATCTACCTGGAGTTGCAACTACAATTTGGGGACCATCCTTTAGTGAACGAATTTGACGGTCCATATGCTGTCCACCATATACCGCAAATGCACGTACCCCTTTTAATTTTCCAAGTCGATTAAGTTCTTCCGCTACTTGAATTGCTAATTCTCTTGTCGGGGCTACAACTAGCCCTTGGATTTTTCGTGCTTTGGCATCCAATTTTTCGATCATAGGAATACCAAAAGCAGCGGTTTTACCTGTTCCTGTCTGCGCTTGTCCAATAACGTCATTACCCTGTATCGCTAATGGTATTGTTTCTGCTTGAATTGGGGTTGCTTCTTCAAAACCCATTCTCTCCAATGCTTTCATTATGGGATTTGAGATGCCTAGTTCTTTAAATGTTGTCACCTATTCCTCTACTCCTTTTTTGTGTAAAAATTTTATTGTAAAAGAGGCCGTGTTGCTTCTATACTTTAGTCCTTGTTATGGTCCCCGCTTTCACAGCATCGTATTAGAGGATCTTCAAAAAGTCCATGAAATAGTATGCAGATCGTATTCTGCTCCTCAGACCATTATATTACTAACCATATAAAGGCTGTACTTCTTGATCCAATCTTGCCCTTTTGTAAGAACACACACTATAAAATTTATTTAAAGGGAATCTACACAAATCGTATCACTTAAAATTTATATTCTATTAATAGAATGTATTTTTATACTTCCTAAAGTACAAAAAGGCTTCACCTTATATGGTAAGAGGCCTCAATCGTAAACTCATGCAATCAATATCATAACATATTTTTCACAAGGATACTAATTAGATAAATGATTTTTTAGTAATACCATGATAAAATGAATGAGATATACAAGATAGAAATAAGGAGGTTTGGGATGCGTCTTCCTCCATTTAATCCATACATTGCAGTTGTAATCGGAGTAATTTCTGTATCGACGTCTGCTATATTTGTCAGGCTTGCTGATCAAGCACCTGCTTCAATAATAGCCAATTACCGATTAGTATTTGCTGTATTATTGATGGCTCCCATCATTTTATTAAAATATCGTCATGAATTAAAGTTAATAAATAGAAAAGACTGGCTTCTATCTATTCTTGCAGGAGTTTTTTTAGCCTTCCACTTTATATTATGGTTCGAATCCTTAAATTTTACTTCCGTAGCTAGTTCTGTCGTACTAGTATCCTTACAACCAATTTTTGCATTTTTAGGTACGTATTTCTTTTTTCAGGAACGTTTTTCATCTGGAGCAGTAATAAGTATGTTGATTGCATTAATCGGAAGCATTATCATAAGCTGGGGTGACTTTAAAATAAGTGGAATGGCTTTATATGGAGACATATTGGCATTGGGCGGTGCTATAACGGTTACGGCATACTTTTTACTTGGACAACGAGTTAGAAGAAGCCTTTCTTTGATGAGCTATACATTTGTAGTATATAGTGTTAGCGCCATTACACTTATACTATATAATTTAGCTTTTCAACATCCTTTTTTTGGATATCCAGCAGACCATTGGTGGGTTTTCTTAGCACTAGCTATCATTCCTACTTTTCTTGGTCATACCCTGTTTAATTGGGCGTTAAAATGGCTGAGCACAGCGACTATCTCAATGGGAATTGTATTTGAACCAGTTGGAGCCTCCATACTTGCCTATATTATTTTAGAAGAGAAGGTAACCGCCTTTCAATTACTGGGTGGTACCATCGTTTTATTTGGATTGTTCCTATTCATTTTAAGTACAAACCAGAAAAAGAAGGTAACCATTGCAAAAAAAGAACAACAAGATTAATTTATATGAAATGGGTGAAGGCATGCACATACAATTAATGACAGATGGCGGAGCTGATATTCCACAGCGTTTGCTTCGTAAAACAGAGATTATTCAAGTACCGTTATACCTGCACTTTAGTGATGGTCAATACAAAAGCGATGTCGATTTAGACTTACCAACTTTTCATAAAAAAATAAAGGAAATGAATGAACTTCCACGTTCTGCTGCTCCTAGTCCAAATGACTTTTACGAGGCATATAAACAAGTAAGTAAACAAACTCCTATACTTATGCTTAGTCTTACTAAAGGATTAAGCAGTACGTATGAAAATGCAGTTATGGGAATGAATATGCTGTTAGAGGAAGAGCCTGACCGGATCATTGAAGTGATTAATACGAAAACAGCCTCTTGTGGTATCGCTCTTCTACTTCACGAAGCAATCAATAAAATAGAAGATAATTACTCGTTTGGAGAGCTTGTGGATCACATACATTACCTAGTCGAGCATACAACTACATTATTTGTGCTCAAGACATTAGAAAACTTAGTACTAGGTGGTCGTCTAGATAAGGTTAAGGGGACAATTGCCAAAACTCTTAATATAAAGTTGTTAATGAAAGCTAGTGAAGAAGGAGCAATCGAAGTAACGGAAAAGGTTAGAGGCGATAAAAAATCGATTAGACGTTTTATTGAACAAATCGGAGAATACACAAAAAATTTCGAAGATAAAGTAATATCTATGTCTCATTGTAATGCAGAAGAAAGAGCGAAAAAAGTACTTGCCGACATACGTAGTAAATATCCCTTTAAGGATGCTTATCTCATGGATACCGGTCCGTTAATTTCAACTTATGGCGGGGAAGGAGCATTAGTTATCTCCTTTTTTAATACAAATAAATAATAGAAAATAAGATGAGGGATTTGCCACTGATTGGTAGTACCACAAGAGTATGACCAAAAGGCCTTTGAACCAATCGGACATTTACTGGCAGTTGCCCCCCTAATTACCCATAGTGGTTTCACTTTATTGCTTGCAGTTGGGGGATTACTGCCAGTTATATGTGGATAAAGTGTCCGAAGTAACTGAGTGTTAAAATGATATTACTACCGCCTATTCATTCGATACTGGTTCTTTCGTAAGGAAAGAAAACACCATCTGGTTCAGTGTATCCTTATCATCTCCTAGACATATTAAGTGCCTAGATCGTTCAAAAAAGACAACCTCTTTTCGTTTAGAAGTAATTTCTTTATTTAAGTAATATGCAGTTTTATATGGGACCATCCCATCCTGCTGGCCTTGTGCAATAAGTACTGGTGAATCAATTTTTCTTAAGTAACGACGTGTAAATTTCACCAATTTAAGAAATTCAATATTCGATTTTAACGGCACTGTTCCTATTTTTTTTCGATAATTTTGATACAATTTGTTTTTTCTTAAGTTCCCCTTCATAGCATCTGTTAATACACCAGCAACGTCTAATCCAATTTGTTTAAAGGATAAATATTTCCCTGATGTAGCTAGAAGGACAAGTTTATTGACGTTATATTTAGCTGCTAAATAAGCAGCTATCATTCCCCCCATAGAAAAACCAATAAGGTAAATCGTCTCAAACTTTGCCTTTAACTGCAGCAAGCTATTCTCAGCTGCCTTTATCCATTTCTTATGTGAAACATTCTTTAAGTTTAATTTTCTTCCATGTCCTGGTAACGTCGGTACCTCCACATGCCAATTCGTATTTTCTTGCAAATAGTTGGCTAAAGGTTCAACCTCATAGGGACCTCCTGTATATCCATGAATAACCAAACATGCTATCATTTATATTCTCCTCTTCAAGTCCTACCTTTCGTATACCCGATCATTCGTTAGATTATTACAAACTTCTTCGAGATACCGTGTGATTTTTACTCCCATGATTTCTAATTTTTAACAAAAGCAATTTCGTTACTCCTACAAAATAGCTTACAGCTTGACCTTAAAACGGTTGACAGAAAAAGCTGATGTGGCTAACATCAGCTTTTTAGCCATCAATTATCTAAATGCCTTTATTAATGAACCGAACTGTTTTACGATTGGCGATACTTGATGATACGTGTTTGCTAATTGACCTACCGTTGATAACATTTTATCTAAGTCTAATTGTTGCCCTGCTTCACCTGGTTGCTGTGCTTGCCCACTGTTTTCTGGAGCATGCATATTATGCATCTCTTGTTGAAAATTCGGCTGTGATGCTTGGGATTTAATACCTGGCCAGCTCATAGGTTGTTGCGGTTTAGTAAAATAGTCATAAGGGGTTTGGGGATAATAAGATTGAAAACTTTGCTGAATCGTTTGATGAAAGTTTTGTTGCTCGGGATCAATGTTCATATAGTGGGAAGTTGGTTGAGGATAGGGATAATTACGCTGGCCATCATAATGATTATATACATGATCAAAATAAGGCCGATTATACATTTGACACACACCTTCTCTAATTCTTCTTTTACAATAGCTTATGCAATTACGAAAGGTGTGTGACTGATACCGATACTACTTTCGATACCCCTCAAATAAGGAACTATAATGTGATATACCTTTATTTTCTAAACCCAAACGATATTTAATTTTATTTTTTTGGAAACCTAAAATTGGTTCACTTTCTTCTTTAATAAAGGTTGCTGGAGTACCGTATATACCCTTCTCTTGCAGTTCTTTCATATAATTGCTATTCTCGTTAACATTTTTTGTACGAAAAGAGATATCCCATTCCTTTAAATGTTTCAAAAGATTTTCACATTCTTTACAGTCACTGCTTATATAAACGAGCACATCTGATTCTTCCATAGCACAAACCTCCTTTAAAGCAACTAAGATTTCTAATTGTATAATACCCAGCAATAGAGTAACACAAACTGAATTATGTTAAAAACATTACAATTCATTTACATAATTTAGGTACTATTTCTTACACTGTCATTCGAATAGAAGAAAGTCACCCTTTTTAAACGATTATAGGCGGGATAAAATAAACCTACTTCTAGGATTACAACATACCTAGTAGTAGGTTTTAATTTAATCTCCACGCACAACATCTCCTTTTAGAAACCTTCAATCCATACAATATATAGGTTACAGCAATACTGTTTCCTATATGGGAAAAAGCAAAACATATATCTTCTATTGAGATAAATATTTTGCTTCTTCATTGCCAAGCATATATCGCTTGTCTATTCATTTTAAAGAGCAGGGATCCCACATCCCATTTGAATATTACCATATTTTTCTATTAAAGGCTGTGACATTTATCACACCCTATAAGTTATTTCTTGAAAGTAATCCTATAATGTACGAATGGACGTACCTAGCTTTTTTAATAGCTCTATTGCTATCTCTTTCTCCGCTACATTTAGTCCATTTGTTATCTCTTCGATTCTTTCCCAATGTCCTGGAAAGATCGTTTGCAATAAATCGGCTCCCTTCTCCGTAATCTCTGCAAATGTAACGCGACGATCATCCGGGTTTGGAATTCGTTTTAAATAACTCTTCTTCTCTAATTTATTGACAACATATGTAATACTGCCACTTGTTAGCAATATTTTCTCGCCAATATTTTTTAATGGTTGCCCTCCCTTATGATACAGTAATTCCAATACTGCAAAATCTGTTAAATTAAGCCCTCTACGTTGAATATCTGCTTCTACTTGTTCCATAATTGTTCGATACGCTTTTGATAATACAACGAATAACTTTAGAGAGGTGTCTTCCTTTTTTTCTTTTAATGTACGATCTATGATCATTCCCTCTCCTCCCTTTCCGAATCCATAATTAAACGTATGATAGCATAGTTCCTTCGTCATTTTGTAAATTAAGCGAACGTCTTTGTCACTACAATACTTACACTATCCATAACGATTGGTTTGTTGGATATTTTCCCCTATTCCTACGCATCATCCACTTAAAAGGATTCAAAAAACACAATTTCTTAGGAGAAATTTTCAAAAGAACTGCATGCTACGTTATTATCGTTTGTGCGGAGAAGAAAATATGTGAGAACAAGCATTACTCAGGGGTAGCTTGCCAAAACATAAAGATGATTACCTGCACCTATTCAAGTTGTGTTAGGTGCGAGTCTATTCGATGAAAACGACGAATACCATAATTTCCCAATCAAAAAAAACTTATGAAAACAGGGGTGTCTCTACAAGCTGACAATTGCTTATTCGGAATTGTGTAAAAATCAAATTCATTTTTTTATTTTACAGATCCACATATCATTTTCAGGTGTGATGGTACTACCTCAATGGTTGAAGGAGTACCAGCTGCTATTTCCCCATCGGTATCCACTTCTTTTTCCTCCTCTGTATACACCTCTAAATAATCCGTTTGGAAGTATGTGACTTCCCTTAAGTTGTCTGTATCCATTTCTGGATTGTTCATCGATAATAACTCTCGAAATGAAGCTAAGTTAGAGTTTTTCACAATTAAGACATCAAGTAAGCCATCAGAAGGATGTATCGATGTAATTGGAAGTTCCCTTGTTCCGATAAACTTGCCATTTAATACTAATATCATAACAGCTTCCCCATTATAGCTATCTTGTCTCGTAGTTATATTATATGTGAAGCTTTTCGCCTGACTAACCGTTTTAATTGTACTCATAAAATAACTAAGAACACCAAAATTTTTCTTTTGATTTGGATCAATATTTTTTGATGTCTCCGTTACTAGCCCCACGCCCAAAAAATTCAAAAAGTAACGTTCGTCTGCCTTTCCGATATCAATATCCATTATTGTACCTTCAGGGATCGTTTGTGCTGCTTCCTCCAAACTTTGCGGCATCAGCATCATCCTACTAAAATCATTTGACGTACCGCCTGGCAAGACTGCAAGAATTGGCCGCTCCTTCAAAGAAGCAATCTTATTTATACATGCGTGTACAGTACCATCGCCTCCAAGAATAATAATAAGTTCTACTTGCTTCGCATACATTTCACATGTGCGTTTAGCATCCTCGACAGAATTGGTTTGGATAACAGTAAGCTGCTTAATTGCCTGCGATAGTATAGGTATGGTTTGGGCTAGCTTATCTTCTATTACATCACCACCAGCATTACCATTATATAAGAATAGTGCCTTTTGAAATGTTGACATGACATTTCTCCACTCCTCTATACCTATTTATTACCTTCTCTAGGATAAAAGAAACCTATTCCGGTACAAGTATATCCTTATTTACAGCATTCGATAAACCACACTTTGTAATGAATTTGTAAATTTGTAGAATTTTTTTGAAATCAACCTAGCATTTTTGTCCTAAATAGTATTTAATTAAAGTGTACATTTTAATTTTTTAGGAGGGTCAAGATGAAAAAGTGGCTTAGTCTATTTTTAGTCTTATTTTTGGCAATTGTACTAGCAGCATGTGGAAGCTCTGATGAATCCAAAGATAGTAATGGGGACAAAAGTAGCGAAGGTAACAGTAAACCAGAGACATTAGTAATGGGGTTCGTTCCATCACAGGATTCGGATACGATTGCTGATACCGTTGAACCTTTAGCAAAGCGTTTGAGCGAAGAATTAGGTATAGAAGTAAAAGGTGAAGTAATGACAAATTACAACGCTTTGGTTGAAGCGATGGGTGCAAATCAGGTACATATTGGCTTTATACCAGCGTTTGGCTATGTTTTAGCAAATGAACAATATGACGTGGAAGTAATCTTAAAATCTATTCGATACGGCTCCGGTACATATAAAGCACAATATCTAGTTCGTTCTGATTCAGATATCAACTCATTGGCAGACTTAGAGAATAAAGTTTGGGCATATGCAGATAAAGGCTCTACTTCTGGATATCTTTTCCCTGCATATCAATTAATGCAAGAATTTGATTATGCTTCTGGTCCTGAACTGGAAAGTGATTTCTTTAGTGCAACTACTTCTGCCGGCGGTCACGATAGTGCTGCAATCGCTGTTTATGAAGGAGATGCAGATGTGGCAACAACTTTTGATGATGTACGCACGGAGCTAGAAGAAGAATATCCAGATGTTATGGATAAATTAAAAGTACTTGACTATACTGAAGAAATCCCGAACGATACGATTTCTGTCACCAAAGAACTAGATGATGAATTAGTACAAGAAATTAAAGAAACTTTCCTTTCCTTTAATGAAGATAAAGAAATGATAAAAATTATGAATGATGTTTATAATTGGGATGCAATTGATGAGGCAACAGACGAAGAATATGAAATCGTTAAAGAAACATACCAAAAATTCAAAGATGATATTGAACTATAGATTGATAGTGTAAATTGAATAATAAAAAGGGGGAGCACAATCTCTCCCTTTTTTTCCTAGTTCAGAAGATTACCGAACAATCTAAGTTTGTTATGGGGGAAATACATACAATGATTCAATTTAAAGACGTTGGGCTTATCTACCCAAATGGTACAAAAGGCTTGAAAAATATTAATGTAACCATTAACGACGGTGAGTTCGTCGTTATTGTTGGTCTATCAGGTGCAGGGAAATCAACATTTATAAGGAGCATAAACCGCCTTGTCACACCTACTAGCGGTTCATTATTGGTTGATAATGAAAATATATTAGATTACCGTAGCAGTGACTTACGTCAACTACGTACGAAAGTTGGCATGATCTTTCAAAACTATAACTTGGTCAAACGGACAAATGTGCTTAAAAATGTCCTAGCAGGTCGACTAGGCCATACTGGCACGTTACGTTCGATCTTGAACCTCTATAAAAAAGAGGATATTGGATTAGCATATGAAAGTCTAAAACGGGTTAACATTGATGAAAAAATTTATAGCCGAGCAGATGAATTAAGTGGGGGGCAACAGCAGCGAGTGAGTATTGCCCGAGTACTTACCCAAAAACCACATTATATTCTGGCAGATGAACCTGTTGCATCCCTTGATCCACCCACTTCTCATCAAGTAATGACATACTTGAAGAAGATAAATAAAGAAGATAACATTACAACGATTGTAAACCTGCATTTTATTGATATGGCAATGGAATATGCTGATCGTATTATTGGTATGCGAGCAGGTGAAGTAGTATTTGACGGACCCGTTTCTGAAGTGTCTGAGCAGACCTTCGAAGAAATTTATGGTCGCTCTATACGTGAGGATGACTTGCGTGGGGGGGCAGATCAATCGTGACAAAGAATACAACAGGTGGTGGTAAGACACCAGCGCTTTATCCAGTGAAAACGAAAGTGCAAATAACCATTATTTTCTTTATTGTTCTAGGCTTTTACTTGTTTAGTATGGTTTGGACACAACGGGAAATGGTTGGTGGTCTTGGTGACGCATTAGGTAATATGCTTGTTGTCATCGAAAAATTCTTCCCTCCCAATTTAGAGGTCATTCCGAAAGTTTGGGGAGAAATGGCACAAACGATTCAGATGGCAATTATTGCTACAACAGCGGCGGCAATATTAACTGTCCCCCTTGCCATCCTTTCAGCTCAAAATGTAACAACGTTTAAACCGTTATATTATCTAACTAGGACATTATTAAATATTTTAAGAACAATACCTGACCTTGTACTTGCAGTAATTTTTGTTGGCCTATTTGGAATTGGGGTATTACCCGGAATTTTAGCTTTATTTATTTTTTCTTTAGGCATTCTAGCGAAATTAATTAGTGAAACGATTGAATCTGTTGATATGAATCCTTTAGAGGCAATGCGGGCTTCTGGAGGCAATGTGTATCAAGTAATCTTTTTTGGACTAGTACCACAGGTTCTACCACAATTCACTTCATTCGTCCTATATGTGTTCGAGATTAATATCCGTGCATCTGTAGTATTAGGTTTAGTTGGTGCTGGTGGGATTGGGCTAGTACTAGATCAGCAGTTAGGGTTTTATAATTATCAAAACGCCATGGCAATTATCATCTTAATATTTGTTGTTGTTATTGTCATTGAATATATAAGTAATAAATTAAGGGAGGCATTGATATAATGGAAAATTATTCATTACCTCCAAAGCAAGAAAAATCGATATGGAAACGATTAAAACGAATCATAATTGCGCTTTTCGTCATCGCTCTATATGTCTGGACATTCGTAGGGATCGATATTGATTGGGGACGTGCGTTGGAACGGGTTATCAGTAATTTTGATCGTGTTATTCCAAAGCTATTTTCCCCCGATTGGACAGCAGTTGGTGAAGTTGGGGTAAAAATAGCGGAAACTGTGCTAATCGCATTTGCTGGATCATTTATGGCCGCAATTCTTGCCATTCCATTAGGCTTTCTAGCAGCGCAAAATATGACAGGGAGTAAAATCCTAGCAACAATTGGAAAATGGATTCTATCGGCAGTACGTGCATTCCCTGATATAATCCTCGCTATCTTGTTTGTAGTAGCCGTAGGACCAAATGCATTTGCTGGTGTACTGGCTATTGCAATTGGTTCAACCGGAATGTTAGGAAAACTGTACTCAGAAGTAATTGAAGCGATTGATATGAAGGTTGTTGAAGCAATGGAAGCAAATGGCGCAAATAAAATTCAAATTCTTTTTTATGGTGTTCTCCCACAAATTATTCCTGAATTTTTGTCCTATGCGATTTATCGATTTGAAATCGATATTCGTGCGTCTTCCATATTAGGGATAGTCGGTGCTGGTGGGATTGGGACAATGATCATCTTTGCTGCTAATAATCGAAATTGGAATGAAATGGGCTTAATTTTGCTAGCTATCATCATTGTCGTTACCATCATTGATTTTATTTCAGCAAGAATTCGTAGAAAAATTGTATAAACGCTCGTATTTGTCCCTCAGGAATCCTGCGGGACAGCTTCTTTTCATTTGAATTAAGTTAATAGAGAAAGGATGCTCACTTTGCAAAACAACACAGCGAAACTCACCATTTTATATACAAGTGATGTACATGGACATGTTATGCCAATTCATTATGGAACGAATGAGAAAGCAAATCTTGGACTTGCTAAATATGCGACTGTCGTAAAACAGACTCGAAAAAAATCAGATCACGTTATTGTATTAGATAATGGCGATTTGATTCAGGGAACCCCCCTAATGACGCATTATGTTAAACAACATACCGACAAAGAAAACCCAATGATAAAAACGATGAATACGATTAATATAGATGCGGGTGTTATCGGCAATCATGAATTTAATTTTGGCAGTAACATCTTGGCAGATGCTATTAATCAATCCAACTTTCCTTGGCTTTCCGCTAATATTATTGATAAAGAAACAGGGCGCCCAAAATATGGACCCCCATACACAATAAAGACTTTTGCTAATGATATCAAAGTCGCCATTATAGGAATTACGACACATTATATTCCGAACTGGGAATCTGCTGATCATATTAAAGGTATTTTATTCAAGGATGCACTTAATACATTAAAAGAATGGGTTCCCTACATACAGCAAAAAGAACAACCAGATATCCTTATCGTATGTTATCATGGCGGATTTGAAAAGGATTTGGAGACTGGCGAACCTACTGAAAGCTTAACAGGAGAGAATCAAGGCTATGACATGTGTGAAATTGAAGGTATTGATATTTTATTAACAGGACATCAACATCGAAAAATAACAGGAAGAATAAATGATGTACTTGTTGTTCAACCAGGAAATAATGCAGCTGCTTATGGTGAAGTAGAGATAAACCTTGAAAAAGTAGCAAATCATTGGTGTATTCGCAATAAAAAAGCCTTTATAAGACCGCTAGAGCACATACGTGATGATAAAGAGATTATGAGTAACATGGCTTTTCTCGAGGAGTCGACGCAAAAATGGCTTGATCAGCCAATTGGCTACATAGAAGGTGATATGACAATTGATGAACCATTTCATGCTAGGATAAACAAACATCCATTTATAGAGTTTATTCAAAAGGTACAAATGGAAGCAAGTGGAGCAGACATATCCGTAACCTCTTTATTAAATAACGAGTCCACTGGCTTTTCATCAACTGTAACCATGCGTGATATCGTTTCTAATTATATGTACCCTAATACATTAGTTGTTTTAGAATTAACTGGAAAAGATATTAAAGCAGCGCTAGAAAAAAGCGCAGAATATTTTATTCTCGATGACCAAGGAATTGTTACTGTAAATCCAGTTTTTGAACATCCAAAACCTCAGCATTATAACTATGATATGTGGGAAGGCATCCATTATACCATTAATGTATCAATGCCTATAGGACAAAGAATAGAAGGGCTAACCTATCATAATCAGCCTGTAGCGGATACTAAAAAATATCCAGTCGTCCTCAATAACTATCGTGCATCTGGTGGAGGCGATTATACGATGTTTACCAATAAACCGATCATAAAAGAAATTCAAAAAGATGCCGTTGAAATTATTCGTGAGTATTTTGAAAGATATCATACTGTAAAAGCAACGAAAACAGATAATTTTAAAGTGAAGCCAGTAAAAAGGGGCTGGGACATAACTAGCCTGGAGAAGTAAAAAAGAGATTCCAGTTATCAAAAATAGATA
>NZ_BAAACY010000169.1:0-31352 GCF_039521925.1 Virgibacillus salarius
CAGTAGCTATTATTCCATAATAGCTACTAGAGGAAGCGTAAATCTGAGCATTTAGTGATAAGGAATGAGCAAATTTTGCTCAGTTTTTTTTATGTGTGTCAATAAGCCCATTACTTTAGGTGGTTTTTTTCTTACAATCTCTTAATCTTCAGTTTAGTTTGAATTAACAGAGCATCGTTATAATAGAATTAAATACAGAACAAAGAGAGGGAGATTTAATGAAGCGTATTGTTTCAATTTTGCTAATGACATTTATTGTCATGTCCATGTTTACCACAGCTACATTTGCATCAAACAGTGAAATTAGTAAGAGAAATAAAGTTGTCAATGTAGCACATAGGGGTGCATCAGGACATGCTCCAGAGAATACGATGGCAGCTTTTCATGAGGCGTTTAAAATGAAAGCAGATTACATTGAGATTGATGTTCAAATGTCAAAAGATGGAGAATTAGTACTTATTCATGACACCACACTAGACCGTACTACAAATGGAACGGGTTATGTTGGAGATCATACGTTAGAGGAATTAAAACAACTAGATGCAGGAAGTTGGTTCAGTGATGAATTTGCCGGCGAGAAGATTCCAACCTTCGAAGAAGTATTAGATGCTTTTCGCGGAAAAATTGGTATCTTAGTTGAGTTAAAATCACCAGAATTATATCCTGGTATCGAGGAGAAGGTAGCTAATGCATTAAAGGAACGAAATATGGATAAGCCAAGAAATAATAAGATTATTATTCAATCTTTCAATCATGATTCTGTGTTAACCACCAAATCTTTATTACCACGTATACCTGTAGGAGTACTGGCTGGGATGAGCTGGAAGGATGTTACGGATCAAGAGCTTGAGGAATTTGCTTCTTATGCTGACTATTTCAACCCAAATATGAATATTTTAGACGCTGAATTAGTAGACAGAATTCATGACATAGGTTTGGATATTTGGCCATATACGGTCAGAGAAAAGGAACAGGCAGATCGACTGTTAAAGCTAGGCGTGGATGGAATTATTACTGATTTTCCTGAATATGTATATGACCATCCTGGAAGACATAAATAAGGAACAAAAGCGTGTCCGATTAGAAACGTAGCGACTGGAGCGAGTCAACGGAGATAAAGGAATCACGGTGAGCTTACGATCCGATCCTGACTTATCGTAGGCGATTCATGAAGTCGCCTCGTTTCTGGACGCGGCTTAACACGCCCTTATTTATCCACATGGGATAATTTTATAATTTTCTTGATTTGCTGACTATGAAAAAAGGGGCTGAATAAGTTTAAAAAGACTTGAGGGCCCCTTTTTTATTTTAAGACTAAAATTCAGAAAACCAATTTAGCCGTTAACAATCGTTCCACCATTTACATGGATCATTTGTCCACTGACATAGCTTGAATCCTTACAAGCTAAATATACGTAAGCAGGGGCTAATTCCTCTGGTTGACCAGGTCTTTTCATTGGAGTATCCCCTCCAAAGGAATCAACTTTTTCTTTTGTGAATGTAGAAGGAATTAACGGTGTCCAAATTGGACCAGGTGCTACAGCATTTACACGAATTCCTTTGTCAGCTAATTCCTCTGATAGTGATCGAGTAAAGGATGTGATCGCTCCTTTTGTTGCAGAATAATCAATTAAATCTTTGCTACCTTGATATGCTGTTATGGATGAAGTATTGATGATCGCACTTCCTTTTTTTAGGTTAGGAAGTACTGCTTTGGTTAAATAAAACATACTGAAAATATTAGTACGAAATGTTTTCTCTAATTGGTTACTTGTAATATCCAATATACTTGACTGTGGATGCTGCTCAGCTGCGTTATTTACCAAGACATCGATTTTCTTAAACTTTTCGAGTGTTTCTGCTACAGCTGCTTCACAAAAGGCTTGATTACCTACATCACCATCGATGAGGATACATTTTTTTCCTACCTGCTCGACTAAGCGCTTTGTTTCATTAGCGTCAGAATGTTCATTAAGATATATAATCGCGATATCTGCACCTTCTCGCGCAAAGTGAATGCTTACTGCTCGTCCAATCCCACTATCTCCTCCAGTTATTAAAGCAACCTTACCATATAATTTATTGCTACCATGATAGTCTGCACGGATGTATGCTGGTTCAGGCTTCATCTTTGCTTCTATTCCTGGTTGTTTATTCTGCTGCTGTGCTGGGGGTGTCAGCTGTCCATTCTCTTTTTCCATTTTCATATTTATACCTCCTGTTAAGCTGCTTTCTTTACTCTAATGGAAAGTGTTAGTTTCATTTTCCCCGAATCGTACTTTTTCAATCATATAATTGCTAAGGCGTTATAATGTTCAACAAAACGGGACAATAAAAAAATACTCAGCATATGAATCTTTTTCTGAGTATTTTTTAAGTGAAAATAGTGGATACAGATTTCATGTAGAGAGTAAATCAAATTCCTTCTTTAATAAAATGATGTAGGAAAGGGCTTCTTTGGTGTGTTGTACATATATTCATGTGCAGAGCTGGCACCTTGAATTTTAAGAAAGGAATAAATTTCTCGATACATGACAATATCTATTTCACCGGTAACATATTTCTTTTGATAATAATCTAGAATATCATTCATAGAATTAGGAGACTGATTACGCTCATGTTGATACATCTGGATTAATTGATCGATGTACATGCTATCCCCTCCCTTTGTAAGTTTTGTACAACCTAATACTACATGATTATGATCGGAGGGCAGTTTTCATGCATGTAATTTTCGTTTTATCCTATAACGTGACTTACTTTAATTCTGTATCTGTTGGTACATTTGGTTGATCTGGCAAGTTTAAGGTGTGAATGACTTTATCGCTATTCATATCATATACCTTCATTTGATTATAGGAAAAGGTATATAGAACGTTATCGATAGATGCCATTCTTCTCGTTTCTGACTCCCATTCTGGATGGTCATTTTCCTGTTTCTGGTGTGTAATGGATTCCTTTATTTGAATGCCATTTTCAGACGAAATATTAAGTAATAAAGCCCCTTCAAATAAAAATTGCGGTTTTTCATATGTTATATCTGCTTCTTGGACAGTCTTTGTCTCAAAGAGAGTAACTGGAAAGCCAAATAGATTTTTGTCCGGATGTTGATACAGTGCTTTATGATTATGGTTTAATTCGGTAAAGGAACCTTTTTCACCGATCACCTTACTAAACGTTTCTTTTGGTTTAGTAGGGTTACTAACATCAAAGATAGATATCTTAATTCCGCCGGTTTGTACAAGTGGTTCTGCATGATTCGTATTATTATCAACCTCGGTGTGCATTCCAAATCCTATCACATGCTGTTTATCCAATGGGTGTAAATAATTACTAAATCCAGGGATTTTTAATTCGCCCAAAACGTTTGGATTTTTGGGGTCTTTTAAGTCAATCACGAATAAAGGATCGATTTGTTTAAATGTAACCATATAAGCGACATTATCCATAAAACGAACACTATAGATTCGTTCGTCTTTTGCCAATCCTTCAATGGATCCTAGTCTATTTAATTCTAGATCAAATGTATATAAATTATTTGTAGTGTTTTCGTTTTCATCTATTCTATCGTTCGTAGTGGCTACACGAAAGTTATCCTTTCGTTCATCCATAGCAAATTGATTAATTAAGGTACCTGGCACCGTTGTCGAAGCTTGAAATTCTATATTGCCATTGTCTACAGCAAATTGCATGATTTCCGTTTTTACAGGCATTGGTGCAATCATTGTTGCTGTCTCTTCACTTCTTGAAGTATTATTTTGTTGGTACTTAGCAACAGCAATATACATATGCCGTTTGGACATATAGATGTCATGTGAAGCACCTAAATAGGATTGTATCTTTGCTGTTTCATTTATATTGTTGAGATCGATGGAGGTAAAGAGCAAGAAGTTCTTTTCCTCACTTTCTGGAAAGAAATACATATCATCATAGTTAATAGGCTTTCCATCTTTTCCATCTTTTGCATCTGCAGCAGTATCCTTTATAAATGGACGGATTTCTGGATTAGAATCAGCTTCTTCTAAGATTCTAAAATCAGGTTGCTCATTAGCAATAAGATATAGTTGGTTATCTGTTTTCCGTGAAGCTGAATAATTTCCTTCCAATGTTACTTCCCGAATCCGCTCGGGATTTTCCTTGTTGGAGATATCATAAATAAACACTGTAGTTTGACTGTGATGTGGCATTATATCTCTTGTTAGAGAACTGTTTTGTTGCTTTGTTGAATGATTATCCTCTTTACGTATCGGTTTATAACTATGGCCTATACTAATAAGATAATTATCATGTAAATATAGTTCCAACGGTTGAAAATTTTTCTCTGTAATTGTACTAATTACATTGCTTTCATTACTTCCCGCCGTAACTATGAGCAAATCATTTTCGCGTGAGAAGTAAAGATATTCTCCATCACTTTTTAGCTGGTCTCCCTCGTCGATACCTGCTACTTGAACATTTGTATTTGAAGTAGGAGTTGCAGCGGGCTTATCAGCTGCTAATTCGTTTGTCGATTCAGCCGTATTCGCAGATTCCTCTTTAATTGTCATCGTGGATCGTTCTTTAAGGATTGTTATTAATTGTTGTGCATCTTTGATTTTTGGAATATCGTTAACGACTGTAAACGTATGTGTGAGAGCATCCGAGAGGTAGTCTCCCTTTGCTGTTTTTACGCGATTAGATATGTTAATTTGGTAGGTGTGATCTTGTTGATAGCCATTTTCTGCATTAATTTTCAAAATGGTGTTTGATTCTTCCCAGTCAAAGGAAATAGATAAGGGCTCATTGTTTTCATTACGAATGGTAACACTTTCTTGTGTAATTGAATTTGGATCCATTTCTTTATTAAAATGAATGGTCCAAATTTTAGCTGCGGTAGCATAACTTGTGGCATTTGGTATATTTGCGGTTACCTTATTTGTTGTAAGCGAATAAAAAATTCCTACGCTGCATAGTAGAATTACTAAAAATAGCAATCCAGTTATTTGCTTATTCATTATCGAACCTCCTTTTATTTTGTTGGTGAAAAATTATTAATATTTACTTGAATACATCTATTTGAAGCGTGAATGCTTACTTATCTAGTTAGACGGACAAAATGATTGATTTGTTACAATGTTGTCAAAAAAAAGCTTAACCCAAGTTTAGGGTTAAGCGAAGTCATTACTTAGAGTTATTCAAGAAGAAAAGTGCAATTGTTCCAGGGCCTGAATGAGAACCAATCGCGGAGCCAACCATTTCAATAACGACATCTTTAACAGGAAATTTCTCTTTGATCATTGCAGCAAGTTGCTTTGCACGTTCAAGGTCATCACCATGAGAAATTCCAATTGTTTGATCTGTGAAATCTTTGCCCCGTTCTTCCATTAAGTCTAACATGCGTTGAAATAACTTTTTGGAACCACGGATTTTTTCTAAAGGAATTAATTTTCCATCTTCTACATGAAGAATAGGTTTTATCTTTAAAAGTGTGCCTACAAATGCAGCTGTTCGGCTAACTCGACCACCACGGTATAAATATTCTAAATTATCTACCGTGAAAATATGTTCCATATTTACTGCATATGTACGTGCAGCTGAGATTATCTCTTCCAATGTTGCGCCTTGTTTAGCAAGCTTAGCTGTATGAAGAACTACAAGTCCATAGCCTAGGGAAGCGCATTTTGTATCGATAACGTGAATAGGTGCTTCTGGGTGAATCTCCTTTACTTCCTGTTCCATCATCTTAGCTGTTTGATAGGTACCGGAAAGTTCAGAAGAAAATGCAAGATACACTAGAGGTTGATTTGACTCAGCGTAAGCAGTAAAAATATCTTTAAAAGTTTGTGGAGAAACCTGTGATGTTTTTGGGCTTTTCCCTTCTCTCATGGCATGATAAACTGTCTTAGGGTTAATTGTTTTTCCATCTTCATAATCATTATCATCAAGATGAACCGTTAATGATACCATTTCTATATCAAATTCGTTATAATAAGTCATTGACAAATCACATGCGGAATCCGCAAGAATTTTTATCGTCATATATATTCACCTGCATTTCTAAACTAGACTTTATTTTAGTTTAAATTGAATTTGTAGGATAGTCAAAATATATTTACGTAAAATTTTAAAAAATGTAAAAAATAATCAGTATGTTATACCAATTTGTAGGGAGGTAGCTATGTTTATATTTGAAGCAAAACGGATTTTCGTAGTCATTTTTGGAGCATTCTTAAATGCGTTGTCGCTAAACTTTTTCCTCATTGGAGCAAATGTATATGCTAGTGGGTTTACGGGTGCTGCCCAGCTGGTTTCTAGTGTATTTAACGATTTCATTGGTATAGGCGTTAGTACGGGAATTTTACTTGCAGTATTCAATATTCCTGTAGCGATCTTAGGCTGGTTTAAAGTAGGGAAAGGGTTTACGGTATACAGTATCATATCTGTAATGTTTACATCCGTATTTTTAGAATTATTACCTGTATTAGAAATTTCCGAAGATATAATTTTAAATGCTGTATTTGGCGGAGTGATTGCAGGAACGGGTGTAGGATTAACCTTGAAGGTAGGTGCATCTACTGGGGGGATGGATATTGTAGCAATGGTATTATCTAGAATGAAGGATCGCCCAATTGGAACGTATTTCTTAATGCTCAATGCAATTATTATTGCTTTGGCAGGGATTCTTTATCAACCAGAAAATGCTTTATATACATTATTAACATTGTATGTAACTACCCGTGTAATCGATGCTATTCATACACGCCATGAAAAAGTAACCGCGATGATTATTACCCATAAAGCGGATGAATTACAAAAAGAAATTCACAAAACGATGGTAAGAGGGATCACTATTTTGCCTGCTAAAGGTGCATATACAAAAGCAGATAAGCACATGATGTACCTAGTTGTGACACGCTATGAGTTATACGACCTGGAACGGATTATTAATGAAGTTGACCCCAATGCGTTTACCAATATTGTACAAACGACGGGCATATTTGGGTTCTTCCGAAGAGATTGATCCTTAAAATAGGCATAAGAGAAGGGGATACGATGAAATATTTCAGTGTTATTTTAATCTTATTATTTCTAATGGGGTGTGGTGACCAAGCGGAAACAGGTGATGATTCATCAAACCATTCCTCGATGAATAAGGAAACAACTGCTAATACTGCAGTAAGTTTTCGGAATATCGATATAAAGGTAGAAGATGGAAAAGCTATTATGGAAGGAGAAGTCAATGCAAGAAATACAGAAGTATTCTATATCCTTGAACATCAAAATCAAGAAATAATTAGCGAAAAACAAGCAAATACCAAACAACAGTCAGTAGCATGGATGGATTTTACTCTGGAAGTTTCACTTCCAGAAGAGGTGATGACTGGAAAAGAGCCACCGATTTTAATTCTTTATGGAAAAAATGAACAAGATGAAAGGATTAATGCAAATTATTTTCCAGTTGATATAAATAATGAATAATGACACAAAAAGGTCATGCAATCAAATGCTGACCTTTTTTATAGCCATATGATGTATGGCTTAATAGCCATAGTTTTCTAATACACTTATTACTTGGGGAGAAAGGTTATCCCATTCAACATCGAATTTTTTGTTTATGGTGATAAAGTTTTGGTAGCCAAATACATTATCAACACCTTCTAATTCCATAAGATCATTTAAAATTTGATGTTCGCTCGTATCACCAGGCATAACAGAAATGCTGTTTGTTCCTTCAAAAATTAGTTTATCCGTTGTAAATTTCAACGCGTTTGGGTTTGGGGTGGCTTCTGCTCGAATTCCCATTCGTCATCCCTCCTAAATCATACTTACTTCTATAGTAGCAGAAAAAGGTGGGATAAAAAAGCATTTTGTCGAATGAAATCCATGATACTTAAAGGATTCATTTGCATCAGAATAAAAGTACAAGTGTCCGATTAGAAACGTAACGACTAGAGCGAGTCAACGGAGATAAAGGAAACACGGTGAGCTTGCGAGTCATGATGACTTATCGTACGCGATTCGTGAAGTCGCCTCGTTTCTGGAATGTGGAGCTGGGCGCGGCTCAGCACGCCCATATGTATCCGCATGGGCTATTTTTATAATTTCCCAGACAATAAAACTGCCTCTTCAAGTGGAAGAGACAGTTTTATTGCTTAAAGTAAATCCGTTTCATCATGTCCATTAAAAACTAATGAATTGGAATTTACCTTCACAATATATGCAGAGGCTACTGTAATTGATTATGCTGTTTTAGTTGGTTCTCCAATTGCTGTAATTGCTGCTTTTCCTCAGGAGTGGCTTCATTATATGCAGCTTGTATAGCATTTTGTGCTGCTTGCTTATCCTGAGCACTAGCATTGTTTCCTTGCATATTCATAAAGTTTGTAACAGCATTTCTAGCTTGTTGAAAAAGGTTATTGTTATTATTATTCAACTTAAAAACCTCCTACTGTGTGGTTATCTGCTTCTTCCTGTTTTCTTTCTGCATCAGAGAATCTTGCCCTGTACGGAAATCGCTCAGCATGTTTTTTAACAGAATCAGCGCTCTGTTGGCTAAAACGCTTAGACTTACTTCCTTTTCCCACGATACTTCCTCCTTAGGAAAACTATTTTGGAAAGAATCATGTTACACAAAAGCATGTTTAGCGTTCTTGAATAGCGCTCGCTATCCTTTTAGTCAGAATGGTACATTTGGAAGTTATGCAAAAAGTGAACGCATGTAGGCGTTCACTTCTAGTATGGCTGCTATGTTTTTTTATATAGTAGGAAATATTTGTGAATAATTAAACGGATTCAACCTCTAATTTTAAATATTCTTGAAGGAAGTTACCAATGCCATCCTCTTCGTTTGTATCAGTTATGTGTTTTGCCACAGCTTTTAATTCATCAATGGCATTTCCCATTGCAACACCAACACCAGCATAGTCAATCATTTCCAAGTCATTATCTTCATCGCCAAAGGCAATGATTCTCTCCTTTGGAATATGGTAATAATGAGCGACCTTTTGTAGACCTACCGCTTTATTCATCCCTTTTCTAACAATTTCTATGATATTCCACGGTGCACCCCATTTGCGATGTTCAATTAAATCAGCATGGTACTGATCAAGATGCTGACGCAACGTAGTAATATGATCTTCTTTTGGGTGAATAAGAATAGAAGTTGGATCTTCTCTTAATTTATTCTTAAGACTTCCAATGGTAAATGGCGGATCATTTTGAGTCATATGGAAGATGTCAATAATTGCTTGATCGTATTGATCCAAATAAACCTCATCCATAACCTCCGCTAACACATTATGGACATTAAGCTCATAGCAGGCTTCGACAATCTTATGTGCAGTTCTTATGGGCATAGGACTATGTAGCGCATCCCATTTACTATCTTGAGGATGATGAATTAGCGCACCATTAAAATTCACCATAGGTGTTGATAAACCAAGGTTTTTATAATAGTTAATACTAGCTCGATGTGGTCTTCCAGTAGCAATAACAACTATATGCCCTTCATCCATTGCTTTCCATATCAGCTGTTTGGTTCGGGGACTAATTTCCTTTTTATCTGTTAAAAGCGTACCATCTAAATCCAATGCGATTAAATGTCTATTCGTTTGCATAATTATTTCACCTCATCTGACAATAGTGTATAGTTGATAGTTATAGATGTAAAGTAAAATTTATCTAAGCATCATTTGCATTTCCAAACAATGGAATAGTAAAATTGTAAATGAAAACATACGTAAGGGGACAGTCACGATGATTGGAATATATGAAGAACAAATAAATAACATTCCGAGCTTGATTGTAGTTGAAGCAGATAAAGCAAAAGAAGCACTACCTGTCATCACATATTTTCATGGATTTACGAGTGCAAAAGAACATAACCTTCCTTTAGCGTTTTTACTTGCTGAAAAAGGATACAGGGTTATCTTACCAGATAGTAAATACCATGGTGCTAGAGAACAAGAAGTATCCTCTTTAAAACGACAAGTGTCTTTCTGGGAAATCGTCATACAAAATGTAAAAGAGCTAAAGGATGTAAAAGAATATCTAGATGATAAAGGTCTTGTCTTAAATGACCAATTTGGTATTGCAGGGACCAGTATGGGTGGTATCACCACTTCAGCAGCCCTTACACAGTATCCTTGGATTAAAACGGCGGCGATTTTAATGGGCTCTCCTAAGATAACAACCTATGCAAAAACACTGGTTGATAGCTTTAAAAAGATGGGGAATCTTCCGGTAACGGATGAAGAAATTAATTCCTTATATGAGCAATTGAAGTTATACGATTTGTCTGAACGGCCAGAAAAATTAAATCAACGTCCGTTGTTATTTTGGCATGGAGAAGACGATCCAGTTGTTCCGTTTGACCATTCCTATACTTTTTATGAACAAGTTGCCAAGGATTATATGAATCCGGAAGACATTGTATTTTTGAAGGAAGCCAATCGTGGGCATAAAGTGGGAAGGTATGCCATATTAGAAACAGTTAAATGGTTTGATAGGCATTTGTAGTTTGAAACAATGATATTTAAAAAAATCTATAAATATGTTTAAATAGTAATATCAAGTTAGAGGAGGTATGAGGGTATGGATGAAGCGCTAAAAGAGAATTTAATGGGTGCCTTAGAAAATGTTATTGATCCTGAATTAGGTATTGATATTGTTAATTTAGGTCTAATATATGATGTTGATTTAAATGACGAAGGTGTATGTAAAGTAACGATGACACTTACTGCAATGGGGTGCCCACTTGCTGGACATATCGAGCAAGATGTAAAGCATGCACTATTTGATATACCAGAAGTCAAGGAAACAGAAGTAAATATTGTTTGGAATCCACCTTGGGGTAAAGAAAGAATGTCTCGCTATGCTAAAATTGCCTTAGGTATTCCTGATTGATAATAATTTAGGTTAATTCATAGTATATGGATTGACCTTTTTATTTAGAATGATTAGGGTTGGTTTTTTCTTTCTAAAAAGGAGATGAACCACTAAACGTAGCTGAAGCAATAACGAAGGTAATAAGTTCTGACGCAGGGGCAGTTAATCCATTTATTGGAATGGTTCGTGAATTTACGAAAGGTAAACGAACCGTTTATTTAGAATACCAAGCATATAGAACGATGGTTTGGCAGAGAAAATGTTAGCGCAAATTGGCGACGAAATTAACCAAAAATGGGATAATGCGGATACGGTAATTATTCATCGAATTAGTAAGTTAGATACTTCAGATATTGCTGTTGTCATTGCAGGATCAACTCCACATCGTAAGGATACGATCGAAGCAAGTAGTTATGCTATGGAACGGTTGAAAGAAATTGTCCCTATTTGGAAGAAGGAGCATTAGGATAATGAAGAGGTTTGGATAGGTGTTCAAATACAGGAGAATACGAATGAAGTCTCTGTGATAGCGAAAGGGGAATTTCACTTGATTAAGGTGTTGATGGTTGCTGAAATAAAAGAAATAGTAAAAGATAAAATTTTACTGGGCGGAGCTGGGATGACTGTAAGGGAATTAAAGGAGAAATTGCAAGTAACATTAAGCGTGGAAGTATAGAGTCTGCACTCGTTGTAATTAACGAGGAATATGTGGATGAGCAGACATTGTTGAAAGAGGGCGATGTAGTAGCTATCATTCTCATCTGTTAGTGGGGGATAATCGAGCTGCTTGTCTGTATGAATAATAAAGCTGGATGACAATAAGTTATAACGGATTGAAGTGTGTAATAGGCTAGGAGAAGTACAGTCAATTACAGTTATTATGAGTTAAAAGGGCGGACTGCTTTTTCGTTGGCATTCCGCGTATTAATGAATAGTACATAAGTGAACAGGGCATTCTTCGCAATTAATGGCATTTTTAAGGTATTGTAAATTATGAATAGTAATGTATCCTTTGCAAATAGTTAGAATCCCTTTGCGCTTTAACTCGTTTAGTAAACGACTAACACTTTCTCTTGTTGTACCGCAGAAATTAGCTAGCTCTTGATTCGTAAGAGCTATGTTAATGAAGATAGCTTGTTCCTGCTTGAGCCCATAGCTATTTGATAATCTAATTAATGTTGAGTAGAGGGCACCACGCTTTCCAAACATGACTAAATCTCTGAATTTAGTTTGATCTCTCCGTAATGCGTTATTCATTAAATTGATAAAATCAATTGCCAGCTTACCGTCTTTTTGTAATTCTGTTTTTAGTCGTGAGGTAGTAAAAACAGCCGCTTTCGTATATTCTAGAGCCTTAGCATGTAATAAGAAGAAGTTACTTTCTAAACCTATATTTAATTCACCGATCACGTCTCCAGTAGAACATAAGCGTAAGGAAAGCTCTTTACCATCAGGAGAGGTTTTACCAACTTCGACTTTCCCCGATTGGATGATATATAGTTCTGTTGCTAGATCGGCTTCATGAAATACATAGTCTCCTGCTCGGAATTCTTGATAATAATCAGGATTATTTAGTAACTGTGTTAGTCTCTGAGAAAATCCATTTGCAGTACTCATATAAAGCTCCTCCAATCCATGAAGATCATCCGTTAAAAAATAGAAGCAGCAGTCATTAAACTGCTGCTTGAAGAAAATAATTATGTTACAAGAAAATAATAACAAGGATACCTACAATAAAGCAATAAAATGCAAAGTATTTCAGGTTTCCTTTGGCCATAATATTAATAAACCATTTTAAAGCAAAATACGAAGCGATGATTGAAGCAAGAAATGCTAATATGTTCGGAATCATTAATGCGCTAAACTCTGGGCTAGTAACTATTTTTGGTAACTTTAATACCGTTATCCCTAAGCTAACAGGAATGTATAGTAGAAACGAGAATCGTAATGCAGTCTCTTGTTTCATACCAACTAACATCGCTGCTACAATCGTAGCACCTGAACGACTAATCCCTGGAATGAGTGATACTGCTTGGGCAGCCCCTACAATTAATGCGTCCTTTACAGTTAGATCACCATCATTTTTCTTCCCTCTAAGGTTTCGAATAACCCATAATGCTGCTCCCGTAACTAACAATGTGTAGCCGACAACTACAGGGAAACTTAGTTTCTCACTAATATAATCCTCGAATAATAGTCCTAAAATTCCTGTAGGAATCGTAGCAATGATTAGAAATAAAATAAACTGAAAATCCGCCTTTGCTGTTTCTTCTTTTTTACTAAGATAACGCCAGCCATTTACAATTAGGCGAATAATATCTTTGCGGAAGATAACAAGAACAGCCAGTAATGAACCAAAATTAACAAGTATTTCAAAGGAAAGACCTTTGATTTCTATACCAAAAAGTTCTCGTAAAATGACTAAGTGCCCGCTTGATGAAATTGGAATTGGTTCTGCAAATCCTTGAAATAATCCTAGAATTACATATTTTATTAATGTCCCAAGTTCGGTTAGTGTTTCCATGAAATGTTCCTCCTCTTAATGTATTATTTATTTTTATCACTTATAGTCACCAACCCATAGGCTAATGAATAGGCTAGGTGGTGAGGAGGTAGATAAAAATGAATAATAATTATCAACATATATACGATGTGTGCAAAGATCATATGCATGCTTATGTGCTTATTGAATTAGCAGATGGTTCCAGTATTGATGGTATTATCACGGGACTAGATCAGGAATCAGTTTACATTGCAGTACCTTTAGAAGGTCATGAACAACAAAATATGATGTCTCAGCATCAGGCACCCTCCCATCAAAGACAATTCGGATATGGGTATCCTGGTTATGGGTATCCACCACCACGTTTCAGAAGATTAATTTTGCCATTAGCTGCGATTGCTGCATTAAGTATTCTGCCATGGTACTAAGACTACAAATGTTCGCATAGCAGCGAAATGTCTACACGTACTAATTCCTAGGATAGAACATAGTAAAACCCTTGCCCACTGTGCAGAGAAGGCAAGGGTTTATCCGGGCATACACAGGTTATTCCTCTCACTTACAGATTTACTATCGAAATATAAGATCAATTCACCTGTTTTCGTATTCCATCTACCGAATGGCAGCTATGCATAGTTGCTAAAGAACATGCTAATCACATTAATTTTCATGATTAGCTTCTGTTTGATCATCAGTTAACACACTATCACCCAATATGGTAATGGCTATAAACATAGTAACAGCAAGTACGATTGTACCCATGACGTCAAATTTATCGCCACCCATGCTTGATAAAACATAAGAAAGCACACTACTGATTAGAAGTGCCCAAACAATTGTTGCAATATAACGCATTTTATACACCTCAGCTTTTTGCAATTATCTCTACTTCATCTTTAATTAGTTTACCAAAACCGATAGGAAAAAAAAAGTATTTCTTTAGGTTATTGCTGCCATTGTTAATTAGGTATGCATCCCGCTTACTTTTATGTAAGAGGAACTACATAAATGTTTAGTTCCAATTGACGGTTCAAAGGGGGAGGAGAATTATTTATGACTTGTTTAGTTATAAATTGTAATCATTGGATAGGTTATCATATTGTCAATGATCTATTGGAAAAAGGTTGGGAAGTCGATGGATTAGTAAATGAGCAGCTAAATGATTCACTAAGCCTTTATTATGGAAGAAATAGTAATTTTTCGTTTTATCAAAGTGCAAATAAAAAACACTATGATACAAAGATTCATGTAGGTTCTATGAAAAGGGTAGAAGAAGTATCAGCAGATCTATCTGTAGTAATTCATTCAGTAGCTCCTGATCATTTACATGCGAATGATTTTTTTATTAAAGCTCCCTTACTTTTTGGTGAATGGATGCCTATGACTGAGAATGGAATGTATCGTAATCAACTCTTCATTCCGTTTAATTCAACATATTTCCTTACAGAGGCTGTCTATATTAAGGATTTCATGCATGCATTTATGGATTGGCTGGAAAAAGATAATAAAAAAGGTGAAAATAAAGAAAATAAGCAAATAAAACTTGAAAAATCAGCTTATCTTCGTGACAATATACCTATAGAAGAAAAATTAGATCATGTATTAGAGCATTATCATTTGAATAAGGAAATCTATTAGGTATGTTGGGTAATAAAAAATGCATATAGATTGGAGTGCCCACAATTGCAGAAGTTTGGATTGCTAGTAATTTTACTAATATTTGCAGTTATTATTGTAACTGGTTGTAGTTCCAATGTGGGTCAAGGGAAAATGCAAAATGTTGGAATGCTATTGGAAACTTCCATTAGTGACCAAGTATGGGCTGAAAAGGGATATCAAGGGTTAAATGAAATAGGTGAAACGTTTGATACCGATGTCTATTATAAAGAAAATATTAAAACAGAGGCAGAAGTAATTAAAGCAGTAGATGAGTTTGTACAGCATGGAGTAAATCTTGTTTTTGGACACAGTAGTATTTATGGGAAATACTTTACAGATATAGCAAAAAATTATCCTGACTTACATTTTGTTTATTTTAATGGTGGATATTTTTCTGATAATGTAACCAGTTTTAACTTTAATGCACATGCAATGGGTTTTTTTGCTGGTGTTTTGTCAGGGGCTATGACAGAGACAGATAAAGTAGGGATAGTTGCTGCTTACGAATGGCAACCAGAGATAGAAGGATTTTTTGAAGGTGTAAAATATCAAAATCCTCAAGCAGCTGTACAACTTGAATTTTTAAATGATTGGAACGATACGCAAACGGCAACGCAAATTTATCAAACGATGAAGCACGAAGGAACAGATGTGTTTTATCCAACGGGTGATGCTTATAGTGCTGAAATTATTGAGCGAGCAAAGCAGGACGGTAATTATGCAATTGGTTATGTGACCGATCAATCCGCAGTTGGTAGAAAAACGGTATTAACGAGTACGATTCAACATGTGGACAAGCTGTATCATTATGCTGCAGAACAATTTAATGATGGGGAGCTTGAAGGCGATATAAAAACATTCGACTTTCAAGATGATGCGATATCGTTAGCCCCATTTAGCTCAGATGTTCCAATTGCCATCCAGAAGCAACTGAAACAAATGGTTGATGCCTATACGGAAACAGGATTACTACCTCATGAGCAGTAATGTGACAACCATGAAGCTAACTTGCAAATTAGGGTAAAATACATTAAAATTAGTACCAAGTCATAATAATAGATAATAACATTATGTTTAAGGAGATGGAAATATGAATGTTGGTGTTTTAGGTACAGGTCACTATGTTCCAGAAAAGATCGTGACAAATAAAGATATGGAAAAAATAGTGGAGACAAATGACGAATGGATCCGCACAAGAACAGGAATTGAAGAGCGAAGAATTGCAGGAGATGATATAGATACGTCAGATATGGCCTATTATTCCGCAATAGACGCTCTAGAGAATGCAGACATGACACCAGAAGATATTGATTTAATATTAGTTGCTACCGTGACACCAGATACACCCTTCCCCTCTGTAGCATGTATAATTCAAGAAAGATTAGGAGCAACAAATGCTGCTGCTATGGATATAAGTGCTGCCTGTTCTGGATTTATGTATGGAATGGTTACAGCCAAACAATTTATCGATACAAATACGTACAAACATGTACTAGTAGTTGGGGTGGAAAAACTTTCGAAAGTAACAGACTGGAAAGATCGAAGTACTTGTGTGCTCTTTGGTGATGGTGCAGGTGCCGCAGTAATGGGACCTGTTTCGCAAGGAAGAGGTATTCTATCCTTTGAGCTAGGATCTAATGGTGCTGGTGGGAAGGAATTATATCAAGACAAAGATAGCGGCTATATCTTTATGAATGGTCGTGAAGTGTTTAAGTTTGCTGTTAGACAAATGCCAGAGTCCTCTGTAAATGTAATTAAAGCAGCAGGTCATAACGAAGAGGATGTTGATTACTTAATTCCACATCAAGCAAATATTCGTATTATGGATGCTGCTAGAGAAAGACTTGGTATATCCGAAGATAAGATGGCGAAAACAGTGAAGAAATATGGGAATAATTCCGCAGCATCCATCCCTATTGCTTTATCAGAATCAATTAAAGATGGTAAAATAAACGATGATGATTTGATCGTTTTAGTAGGCTTTGGTGGTGGATTAACGTGGGGAGCTTTGGCATTACGCTGGGGCAGATAAATGTATATGATGTAGGAGGTCAATCGTATGGAGCAAAGAAGAGTAGTTATAACTGGTGTAGGAGCTATTAGTCCTGTTGGTAATGATGTAAATACGATGTGGGAAAATCTTATTAACGGGAAATCAGGTATTGACTATGTTACAAGAGTAGATAAAGATCTTTATGCAGCAAAGGTAGCTGCAGAGGTTAAGGATTTTGAGCCAACAAAGTATATAGAAAAAAGAGATGTCCGTAAAATGGACTTATTTACACAATATGCAGTTGTAGCATCTAAAATGGCAGTCGAGGACGCAAACCTAACGATAGATGAAAGTAATGAAAATCGGGTAGGTGTGTGGATTGGCTCCGGTATTGGTGGAATGCAGACATGGGAAGATCAGCATAAGAAGCTATTGGAAAAAGGTCCAAAACGGGTTAGTCCGTTCTTTGTGCCGATGATGATTCCGGATATGGCAGCTGGCCAAGTGTCGATTCAATTAGGTGCTAAAGGAATTAATTCCTGTACAGTAACTGCTTGTGCATCTGGCGCAAACTCTATTGGTGATGCTTTTAAGGCTATTCAGCGTGGCGATGCAGATTATATAATAACCGGTGGAACAGAAGCACCAATATCAAATATGGCTTTTGCTGGTTTTTCATCTGCCAAGGCTTTGTCTACAAACGAAGACCCAGAAAAGGCAAGCAGACCATTCGATAAAAATAGAGATGGGTTTATAATGGGTGAAGGTTCAGGTATATTGATTCTTGAAGACCTTGAAACGGCATTATCCCGTGGGGCACATATTTATGCTGAAATTGTTGGTTATGGCGCGACTGGTGATGCTTATCATATAACAGCACCTGCAGAAAGTGGAGAAGGTGCAGCCCGAGCAATGCAGCATGCATTGGATGATGCGTCGATTTCTGCTCAGGAAGTAGATTATATAAATGCTCATGGTACGGGTACAGATCTTAATGATAAATATGAAACAGCAGCAATTAAGGCTGTATTAAAGGAACATGCTGATAAAGTAGCAATTTCTTCAACAAAATCAATGACAGGACACTTACTTGGAGCTGCTGGAGGAATTGAGTCGGTTATTGCTGTAAAATCCATTGTAGATGGAATTATTCCACCGACAATTAACTATGAAACTCCAGATCCAGAATGCGATTTGGATTATGTCCCAAACGAAGCTAGAAAGCAGGATGTAAATGTTGTATTGAGCAACTCACTAGGTTTTGGTGGTCATAATGTTGCATTAGTATTTAAAAAATATGAATAGGCAATCAAAGTCGATCCGATTAAATGGGGGTCGGCTTTTTTATTGTCTAGGAAATTATAAAATTAGCCCATGTAGATAAATAGGCGCGTGCTGAGCGGCGTCTCCCGCAGAAACGAAGCGATCTTCACGAATCGCCCTAATCTAATTCATTCATCGGCTCGTAAGCGCACTGTGATTCCTTATCTCCGTTGACTCGCTCCAGTCACTACGTTTCTATTCGGACGCTTGCACTTTTATTCATAGAAGAACAACGACTGCCACTTCAAGCAATAAAAGTGAAACAATTATGGGGAAGTGGGGGATCGACTGCCAGTAAATGTCTGATTGGTTCAAAGTCCTTTAGGTCATACCCTTGTGGTACTACCATCCGTGGAGGATAAACAAAACCCCACGGATCGAAGTTTTACTTTATTTGTGACTTGTACATTTTTTTCATTTCTTTTATAAGACAAGCATATTCTATTAAAAAGTGGACAAGGTAGGCGAAAAGCAATGGGGTATGTGTTTATCTTTCTAATGGGTTTTGGTTTTTCGGTGATGGGAGGAGTAACGATAATTGCTTACATGAACTTTCTACCAGCTGGACTTTCATGGGGAGAATACTTCACGTTTATTGCTAGTAGAATGGAGTGTTATTTTCTTCCAATAGGAATTATTATCATGGCAATTGTGCTGGCTCGATTTCCAAATAATACTAATCGCGGATCTTAGGGGACTTTAAAAAACAATTATATTTGTATGGATTATTAGCAACGGAGCGTTATTAGCCAATGAAATGATTCATCACAATGGATCGGATTTACCTTAAAATATCCTCATTTAAAAATGGGTCACTTAGAATATTTTTCTAAATGATGGTCATAATGTATGTTAAGTTCAGTTAATAAAGTGAGGGTTGTTTTATGTTATATATGCATGATGTATGGGTGAATTGGTTTGAAGGAGAAGAGAACGGTTATAATGTTTGTTATTTTCAAGAATGGCGTAAAGAAGATGGCATCGAGTTGCTAGATCAAGTGCCACTGCTATACATAACAAAGGATTTGTATAACTATATTGAAAATGACATGCATGATTTGCCAAAAGCCTTGCTAGATGCAATTTACAAACGCGCATATATGAGAAAAGGACAGGAGCGAACTGTATTAGATTATGCTTGTATTGTAACAGATGGAAACGATATTGTAGCTTTTGATACGATTAGTTATAAAATTCCTGTTCGTAAAAGTAGACTAATTCCGAGACAGGAGCAATTGGTGTATGACATGATAAAAAACACCAAACCTCAATCATTTAAGTTTGATAATAAATTTTATCAAAAGGAGTACCATATGCTTTCCATGCCACCTGAGCTTGTCTTTGGATTAACTAGAAGAGAGAGACAGTTGAAGCAATTATTAATGATGGGTTTAGACCAATTACGTACGGCGAATAATTTAGAGGAATTACGATATTGGTTGACGGAATGGGATCCCAAGAACTACCCTTATATCCGCTTCATGGATGAAGAGAAGGTTTGGACAGCTTTATATAATGGAGTTAGGGAAGGTTGGAGCTCTAGGCATGAGGACTTGTGTGGAAAGCTGATAAAAGGGCAACCATTTTTAGAGAAAATGTGGGAAATAGAAAACGGTCAAGAACAGAATACATCCAAACAGCAGTAATTCTTATGGGAGGATAGGCTGCCTACCTATTTTAAATAGGAGAGGGCGAGGCAAAAAGAAATTTAATAAAGGCTCCGAATTATAACCGTGTATATAAAGCTATATCTGGTTCATAGTTTGGAGCCTTTATTGTTCATTTTTTGAAGTGGAAGATGAAAGCGTAAAATGTTGTTCCCATATATAACTGGCAGTAAGAGTAAGCCCCGCTCCAAGCAATCTGTGAAACCACTATTAGTAAGTGTGTGAATCGACTGCCAGTAAATGTCCGATTGGTTCAAAGGCCTTTGAGCCATACCCTTGTGGTACGAACAGTCCGTGAGGGAAACCACCTACGGATGGAAGCTTCACTTTATTTGCAGTCTTTACGTTTTGTATAGCATTATTTTTTCTTTTTTACTCTTCCTAAACCTATTGCTTTCTTTGCTTTCACTACTGTACGATTCGCGGTGATGGATGCTTTTTCAGCCCCATTGTCTAAAATCTGATCTAGCTCATCTGAGTTAATTAAAGCATTATATTTATCCTGAATTGGTTTTAGTACTTCAATGACAGCGTCGGCAGTACCTTGTTTGAATTCACCATATCCCTTTCCTTCATATTTAGCTTCCAATTCTTGGATGGATTTTCCTGAACAAATGGAATGTATGGTAAGAAGGTTTGATACACCTGCCTTGTTCTCTTTATCATATTTAACAACACCATCAGAATCCGTGACGGCACTTTTAATTTTCTTCTCAATTTTATTTGGTTCATCAAGCATGGAAATAAAACCTTTTTCATTGGAATCGGATTTACTCATTTTTTTCAAAGGATCTTGTAATGACATAATTCTCGCACCGACTTTAGGAATGCTTACTTCAGGTATTGTAAAAATATCATTATATCGATTATTGAAACGATGGGCTAGATCTCTGGTTAATTCTAAGTGTTGTTTTTGATCATCGCCAACAGGAACAATATCTGTATTGTATAGTAAAATGTCAGCAGCCATTAGCGAAGGGTACGTTAATAAACCAGAGGATACAGCTTCTTTTCCTTTTGATTTATCTTTGAATTGCGTCATACGCTCTAATTCACCCATATAGCTAATGGATTGTAAGATCCAACCTAGCTGTGTATGTGCGGGCACTTCAGACTGAATAAATAGGGTTGACTTGTCAGGATCAATCCCAGATGCAAGGTATAATGCTGCAAGTGAGCGAATATTATTTCTTAATTTTAAGCGGTCTTGAGGAACTGTAATAGCATGTTCATCTACAATACAAAAGTAGCAGTCATGATCGTCTTGTAGTTTTGTAAAATGTTTTAAAGCTCCTAAATAATTTCCTAACGTTAGTGTACCACTTGGTTGAATACCAGAGAATATTGTTTGCATAATAATTCTTCACTCCATTTCAATTTTGGGCCATATAAAAAGGTCCAATTATCCCTAAAAATAGGGACGATTGAACCGCGGTGCCACCCTTATTATCTTACATTATTAATGTAAGATCACTTTCAACATATAAGCTCTAAAGCCCATTTCCAATCATCCATAGCGCTTGTTTCCACCAACCACAAGCTCTCTGTTACATGGTGTTTTAGGATAATGCTCCAATGAAACAAACGAAAAACCCCATAATTTTTGCTAGCGGGACATTGTACTATATCTTTATCATCGCTTTAACTTATTAATTTACATTATTATATATGATAAGACATGGTAAAATCAAGTTACACTAGCTCTGCTTTACTAGCAAACTAAGCGTGATATTATATATATTTTTTAGTGTTTTAGCATTCGTGTATCCTCAGCATAAAAGTGCAATTACTCTAAGATGCCGAGAAATGAAAGAAACGCATGGAAAGGGGTTCAATTATGAAAGTACTAATCGTAGGTTCAGGGGCGATGGGAAGTTTATTTGCAGGCAAGTTAAAGCAACATGGTGTAGATATCACATTATTAAATAGGCCAAATAGCCATATAAAGGCAATACAAAAGACTGGGTTACAGATTGTCGAACAAGACGGAAATCTTGCTACAATTGATCTTATGGTAAAAACAAATGCTGCTGATTTAAACAATGATTATGACCTTATCCTTTTATTTGTTAAAGCATTTGCTACAGAATCTGTATTATCAAACGTTTTACCATTCCTTTCACGTACTACACCAATTCTCACGTTGCAAAATGGTGTTGGAAATATGGAAAAGATACAAAAGCTAAGTCCGTCACGTAACGTAGTTGTAGGTGGAACTAGTACCGGCGCTGGAATAGTAAAACCTGGTGTAGTGGAGCAACGTGCTTGGGGGAGTACATTTATCGGATCTACCGTACCAGAAAAGTACAAGCAATTACTTGAACAAATTGCCTCTCTCTTCTCTGCAGGAGGAATCAAGACACATGTATCTGAGAATGTTCAATCTGTCATTTGGAGTAAATTAATCGTTAATGTAGCCTATAATGGATTAACAGCCGTTACACGATTAACAAATGGGGAGGCAATACGGACAGATGAGGGGAAGGAACTAGTTGCAAAGCTGGTAACTGAGGCTGTGCAAATTGCAGAACGAAAAGGGATTCTGTTATTGTATGATGATCCAATAAATGAATGTATCCGTTTAGGAATAGAAGAGATCGGCAAAAATACATCATCTATGTTAACAGATGTTCTAAACAAAAGAAAAACGGAAGTTGAAGTAATTAATGGAGCAATTGTTAAGGAGGGAAAGAAACACAACATGGCTACTCCATACAATGAAATGATTCTGAAACTAGTTTATATGATTGAAAACAGCTATGAACAACGCTTATAAGAACCTTATTTTAGTCGAAAGATAAAGCGGGCAGGGCATAACTAAATGGTTTCTAAAGACGAACAACATACTATACTATCTCCGGACATTTACGTAGATCTCTGGGGGAAATCATTGGTGAGTCTTACAAGTGCATCAGCACGAGAAGGCTCACCAGCTGTTTATTATCTGGCTAAAACACTTTTGTCCCAATCACCAATATGTCTATGATTCTATTGTTGTTAATGGAGGCTCCTGGTCAAGGATTTCTCTAATTTCATTATTTTCATTCATAATAGCCACAAGCGGGCGATGTGCAGCCAGTTCTTCGTTTGAGATTAGTGCATAGGAGACAATAATAACAACATCTTCCTTCTGTACGAGTCTAGCTGCTGCTCCGTTTAGACAGACAACTCTTGATCCTCTTTCACCAGGTATAACATATGTTTCAAGTCGTGCCCCGTTATTATTATTGACAATTTGTACCTTTTCATGTGGAAGGATATTTACTTTATCCAAAATATCTTGATCAATAGTCACACTGCCAACATAATTTAAATTTGCCTCTGTTACCCGGGCTCTATGAATTTTACTTTTCATCATAGTACGAAACATACGATTTCCTCCTAGTTATAGCGGTTAATAATTTTTCCATTCGGATGTAAAATTAAATTATCGATTAATCTAGCTTCATCAAAGTAAACTGCCGCTGCAAGAATTACCTGCTGATTAATGGTGGAAACAGGTTTTAATGCGGGATAACTTAATAATTCAATATAGTCAATCTTTCCTGAAATATGTTTTTCCACTGTTTGAGTTACTTCTTTTATAATAAGGGCTGGATTTCCTTCACCTTTAAGAAGAAGCTGTTGACCAGCTAGTAACCCTTTATATATCCATACAGCTTCTCTTCTCTCATGTTCTTTTAAATTTACATTACGACTGCTCTTAGCTAAGCCGTCTTTTTCTCGAACCGTAGGTAATCCAACTAACTCCATTGGAAAATTTAAGTCTTGAATTAATGCATCAACTACAGCAACTTGCTGTGCATCCTTCAATCCAAAATAAACCTTAGTTGGACGAATAATGTGGAACAGCTTTGTTAACACGGTTAATACGCCATCGAAATGTCCAGGGCGAGAATGACCGCATAATACATTTACTCTCTCCCTGATACTCATATGAATGAGCATCGCATGTGGATACATTTCTTTTACAGTTGGTATAAATAAGACATCAACACCAGTTTTTTCAGCAAGTAATGTATCAGATTGTTCATCTCTAGGGTATTTTTCAAAATCTTCATTTGGGCCAAACTGTAGCGGATTGACAAATATACTAGCTACAACAATAGCGTTCTCCTTTTTTGCTTCCTTCATGAGTTGTAAATGTCCTTCGTGTAAAAAACCCATTGTAGCAACGAATCCAATTTGTTTATGTTGTAAATGGTATTTTTGAATAATCTCACTCATTGTATTTACGGAACGTATGACTTGCATATAAATATCTCCTTACTCACTAATAGGCAAATAATCTTTATCTTTAATATGGAAGGATTGTTCATCAGCCGGGAAGGATACCTGTTTTACTTCTGAAATGTAAGATTTCAGTGCATTTATTCCTTCTGTATTAAAGTCAGTATAGGGCTTCACAAATTTTGGCAGACGTTCAATACCATATTTCATAATATCATGGTAAACAAGAACTTGACCATCACATTCTGGACCTGCACCTATGCCGATGGTTGGAATATCTACTGTAGCTGTTATTATTTCTGCTAGCTCCCTTGGAACGCATTCTAAAACAAGAGCAACTGCACCGTGTTCAGCTACTTGTTTTGCATCTTCCAGCAGCTGTTTGGCAGCAGCTTTATCCTTACCTTGTACTTTAAATCCGCCTAACACATTTACGGATTGGGGAGTTAAGCCTAAATGGGCGATGACTGGTATACCAGATTCTGTTAATCGTTCCATGAAATGAAGTATTTCTAGAGAAGCACCCTCAATTTTAAGGCTTTGCGCATTAGTTTCTTGAAAAAGCTTTGTGGCATTACGTAGCGAATCTTCTAAAGATATATGATACGACATAAATGGCATGTCAACAACAGTAAATGTATTCGGTGCACCGCGCTTGACTGCTTTAGCATGGTGGATCATATCATTGACCTTCACCTCAACAGTTGATGAATAACCTAGTACAACCATACCTAACGAATCACCGACGAGTATGGTATCAATACCAGCCTGTTCTGCCTGTTTTGCCGATGGGTAATCATAGGAAGTGACCATTGTAATTTTGTCTTGATTCGCTTTCATTTTTTTGAAATCTAGTACACTTAGCATTAAATATTTCCCCCTTTTCAGACAAGTTTAGTATGTATATTCATATGTAGAATTTGACTCTCAATTGCAATGAAGTTAATTATACAATAAACAGGGAAAAGAATAAATCAAGTGGATTTTTTTCTGCAAAATCTAGTTTTTTTCGTTCAAAATTGACAAATTTTCCTTTATACTAGATTCATATTACATAGTTGGGGATTGATAGCTTATGAAGAAAAATAAAAACATCATCATCGCTTTTCTTGGGATTTTATTACTAAGTATTCCAGTAATTGTGAGTGGAGAGGAAGCACAAAAAGTGACTGCTCATCAGGAGAGGCAAATTAATATTAAACCATTAAAAGCGAATAAAACATTGAAGCGATTTGTACATACTTCAGGCTATGATTTTGAATATCCCGACGCGGTACGTGGGATATATGTTACTGGAAATTCAGCTGGAGGCAGTCGTTTCGATTCCCTTGTGGAGCTAGTGGATCGTACGGATTTAAATACAATGGTTATTGATGTGAAAGAGGATAATGGAAATTTAACTTTTACCCCGGAAAAAGGATCTCCATATGAGGAAATTGCGAAGGATTACATTGATAATCCCAAAAAAATGATGAAGGTTCTTGAAGAAAAAGGGATTTATCCGATTGCTAGAGTTGTTGTATTTAAAGATTCCGTATTAGCAAAAAAACGCCCAGATTTATCTTTTACTAAAAATGGTAAAGTATGGGTCAATGGTAAAGGTGAGGCATTTGTTAGTCCTTTCCAAAAAGAAGTATGGGAGTACAATGTAGAAATTGGAAAAATGGCAGCATCAATGGGCTTCCAAGAAATCCAATTTGATTATGTTCGTTTTCCAGAAGGTTTTGAACATCGAGATAAAGAACTGGAGTATTCATTAGGAGATTATGAAGATCTTGACATGAATAATATTAAAAAACGTGTAAAGGCAGTAACGGATTTTGTTCACTATGCAAAAGAAGAGCTCAATAATTACGATGTGGATGTATCTGTAGACATATTTGGTTATGCAGCAACTATTGAGGAAACGCCGGGAATTGGACAAAACTTCTCGAAAATCGCGGAGAATGTGGATATAATTTCTTCCATGATCTATCCTAGTCACTGGTCTTCTTATTTTGGAATAGAAAAGCCTGATACAGAGCCGTATAAATTAGTAAATGAGTATGCGAAAGTGGAAAATAAAGTTTTAGGGAAATTAGACGATGCTCCTATTTCTAGACCGTGGATACAGGATTTTGAGGCTCCTTGGTTATATAGTGGTGCTACAAAGCAATATGGAAAAGCAGAAGTAGAGGCACAAATCAAAGCATTGTATGAAAATGGTATCAATGAGTTTCTGCTGTGGAATGCTGGTAATTCCTATACAGAAAACGTAGATTATAAATTAGGTAAATAACAAAAGTGAAACAGAAGCTGAGACAAAAGAATGAAGAAACAATAAAAAAAGAACGATAAAATAATTATCGTTCTTTTTTTGATCAGAATCATTCATTTAGCACCTGAAACAAGCGAGACTCCGGCGGGAACAGCACGCGTCCGAAGATCCTCCTATTGATAACATGATTATTCGTATTTTGAGTAAAGAAGTTGTGTTTTGTCCCAGCCTCTGTTTTTTACATGATTTAGTGTAGAATGGGCAAGCTATAATAACACAAAATTATGAAACGATTTAACAAATCATTACATTTTCGTTATACTTAATACGACTACTAAAAAATAAGGAGTAGATCAATGAACTGGTATGAAAAGTTGAACAAGTATTTTCCTGTAGAAGAGATGAAATCAAGAGAACACATGGAAATGCTCTTAGAGGAAAAAGGAGATGTCTATTATAAAGACGAAAGTAATCAGCATGTTTTAATGTACGCTGAATTCGATACGTTTTTATTCATCGATTATCTATGGGTATCCGCAAAAACAAGAGGACAAGGGATTGGTCATTCCTTAATCGAAAAATTAAAGGCCAAGAATAAACCAATTATTCTGGAAGTAGAACCTGTAGATTATGAAGATTCAGATACAGAAAAAAGACTCCATTTTTACCACAGGGAAGGGTTTACCCATGCCCAATCTATCGGCTATAGTCGCCGTTCATTAGCCACTAATGAAGCTACCCCTATGGAAATACTTTATTGGTCACCTAATGATGATTCCGAAGACTTTATTTATGAACAGATGAAAAAAATGTATGAAGATATTCATACGTATAAAGATGAAGAAATTTACGGTCAGTCTTATCAGCCTGTGGATGAAGTGTTGACGTATGATGAAAATCGTTCTTCTGGAAATATTATGGAGAATTTAAAAACAACAGAGAAAGCCTAAGTAAAAAACTCCCTGCTTATTCAACAATAAGCAGGGAGTTTTTTACTTAGGCTAAAATATAGTCCGTCCGAATTAATACGAAACACAGGTTTTTATTTTATAGATTAATGAGTGAGAGTGTTTATTTCTGTATCATTTGAACTAAGTTGATTTATGTTTCGCATTCCCCATAGATAGATTATTTAAACGATCAGCTAGACCTAAGTTATAACCAATCGATTCGTCATTTTCAGAAATAAGCGATTCCTTTAATTCATATGCATTTGATCCATGTTCCGTGAAGTCTAATCCGGCTAATTCTTCTTCCTCAGAAACTCGGATAGATGAGAATTGTTTCACAATGAATAAGAATGCTCCTAATGTTATCATTGTCCATGCGATAACTGCTATAACTCCTATCGTTTGAATCCAAAATTGCGTTGTTCCATAACCATAGAACAAACCAGTCGACGTTGAAAATAAACCGATAGCTAATGTACCCCAAATTCCACAAAGACCATGTACAGTAATAGCGCCAACGGGATCATCAATACGTAGTTTGGCATCTAACCAGTGAATCCCTTCTACAAGTATGATGCCAGAAATAAGGCCAACTATTATTGATCCACCAAGTGAAATCTCTGCACATCCAGCGGTAATGCCGACTAAACCACCTAGTACACCGTTTAGGGACAATGAGGCATCGATACGCTTAAAGCGTAATTTTGTATATACGGCAGTCGATACAAGTGCTGCCGAAGTTGATAGCAACGTAGTGCCTATAACCATAGGTACAAGCGAAGGGTCGGCAGTAAGTGTACTACCTCCATTAAAACCAAACCAACCAAGCCAAAGGATAAAGACACCGAGTGCCCCGATAGGAATGTTATGTCCTTGAATAACATTTACTCTTTTCCCTGAGTATTTTCCGATACGTGGGCCTAAGTGCAATACAGCGGTGAGAGCACCTACTGCGCCGGTTACATGTACTACTGTCGATCCTGCAAAATCACTGAATCCTAAATCGGTAAGCCAGCCATCACCTTGCCAAACCCAGTGACCGACAACAGGATAGACAAATGCAGTCATCGCTATCACGATGAGAACATAACTGCTTAGTTTCATTCGTTCAGCAACAGCACCAGAAATAATCGTGGCACAGGTAGCTATGAACATTGCTTGAAATACGAAGAAGCCAACGTCTTCAACGTCATGTAATAAGAAACTATCTGTGCCTATGAATGAACCTCCAGAAGTACCAAACATAATACCAAAGCCGACAATAAAAAAGAGAATGGTCGAAATGCTAATTGTCAAGAAGTTTTTCATAAGAATATTGAGGGAATTTTTTGCTCTAGTAAAACCTGACTCCACCATTGCAAACCCTGCATGCATAAAGAATACTAGGAACGCACCAAGCATAATCCAAACCAAGTTAATGGATAACTCAAGAGAGGTAGTAGTTGGTGCAGCATATACAGGAGATGCAATGAGGGAAATAACGAAAAACAAGAATAAACTTTTTCTAAACATGCTTCATCCTCCTTTTAAATTACATAACAGCTTCTTTCCCTCTTTCTCCTGTTCTAATCCGGATCGTTTCTTCAACAGGCGAAACAAAGATCTTTCCGTCTCCAATATTACCAGTACTACAATTTTCGATAATAATAGTAAGTATTTCATCTAATCGTTGTTCTTCTACAACCGTCTCCACTTTAATTTTAGCTAGTAGTTGTAGTTGAAAGGTTGTACCTCGGAATACTCCCTTTTGTCCTTTCTGCTTACCTGTTCCAGCAGCCTCTGTAACTGTTAAGCCTCCAATACCTGCTGCAGATAATGCTTTACGAAGTAATTGAAACTTTTCTGGACGGATAATTGCCTCAATTTTTTTCAATGCGCTCACTCCCTTCGTGTAAGAAAACCTTACATTATAAGTTATGTAAATTATCATAATAGGTATACTAATTAAAATCAAGTAATTTTATATAATTATTTAGAAAATTACGAAACAAGCATTTGCAATTGGTTTTTTAAGAAATTTTTTCAAATAAGATGTTTAATTAAAAATGATTAAGGGTAACTTACAAGTGAATGATTAAATTACATTTCGTAAACATCTAAAAAAAAGCTCAATTTTTTCTTGAATATCCTCTACCTTTCGCTTGACAATTGTAGTATAATTTACATATAGGGTTATTTAAACTTATTTTAATTTGATAAGTGTTAAATGTTTATGGAATGACTAAACCCATTTTAGAATGAGGAGTGAAGTTTTAATGGTTACACTTTATACCTCACCAAGTTGTACATCTTGCAGAAAAGCAAAAGCATGGTTGGAAGAACATGATATCCCGTTCACGGAGCGTAATATATTTTCCGAACCACTAACACTGGATGAAATAAAGGAAATTTTACGTATGACGGAAGATGGCACTGATGAGATCATTTCAACTCGATCAAAGGTTTTTCAAAAATTGGATGTCAATATTGATCAATTACCAATGAAGGATCTTTTTAATTTAATTCAACAAAATCCGGGTCTTTTACGTAGACCGATTATTTTGGATGAAAAGCGTCTGCAAGTTGGATATAATGAAGATGAGATTCGCCGCTTCTTACCAAGAACGGTTCGTACTTTTCAGTTACGTGAGGCGCAACGAATGGTTAATTAACCAATTTAACATATTAAAAAACGCAGATCATTAATTACGATCTGCGTTTTTTTATCGCTATCTTGTAATCCTGCAAAGTAGACAGGTTAATTGTTACGGTTTCGTCACAAAAACGAGGATGACAAAACTTTAAATATAGGTTAAAATATGTTACTAATTATATAGGCATATATGTTTCCAATATGTTTGCTACTATCATACAATAAGTATAGAAAACCTTTTATTTCATTTACAAACATTTTGTTTGTAGGAAGTTTGGCATCACTCACATGTTGGAAGCATGAGCTGATCGTAAAGATTAGAAATCAAGGCATTAGGGTAAATCTACAATATTAAGTTATTTGGTGAAGCTGTTCTTCCACCTACCTAAAAAAGAAGGGGGAGAAATGAAAATGGAAATTGAAAGAATTAACGAGAATACAGTGAAATTTTACATTTCATATATTGATATTGAGGATCGCGGATTTGAGAGAGAAGAAATCTGGTATAATCGTGAAAGAAGTGAACAGCTTTTTTGGCAAATGATGGATGAAGTCAATTATAAAGAGGACTTTAATGTTGACGGTCCGTTATGGATACAGGTACAGGCTTTGGAAAAAGGATTGGAAATTATTGTAACTAAAGCTCAAATTTCTAAAAATGGAGACAATATTGAGCTTCAGACAGAAGATGGTAATACAGTTGATTTTCCAGTCGATAAAAAAATCGAAAATATGTTAGAAGATAAATTTGGTAAGCATGAAGAACCATTAGATGAAGAAGATGATGATAAGCTATGGATCATTGCTGATTTTGTCGACTTTGAAGATGTAATACAGCTAAGCCATTATCTTGATGACCTACAGGAAGGTACGATGGAAACACTTTACCATTATAACAATAAGTATTATCTATATATGGAGTTTTCTGAGGAAGAGCTTGATGAAAAACAGCAAGAAGATATTATTAGTAAAGTTTTTGAGTTTGCAGATGATTCAGATATTACCATACATGTACTTGAGGAATACGGGAAGAAAATCTTTGAAGAAGATACGTTTAATAAAGTTCGATCCCATTTCCCTGTACAAGTATAGACACTCCTTGAAAAGGAGTGCTTTTTTTATAAGTTAAGAAAGTATAAAATCAGTGCAATGACTGCGTTAAGCGAAGTAGTTATTTTGAAATGTTTGATGTATATTGGCAATGCTCCGACTAATTACTTCGCTTTCCACGGGCACGGCCTCAACTAACTTTGCAAAGAAGAACACGTTGCA
>NZ_BAAACY010000170.1:0-68170 GCF_039521925.1 Virgibacillus salarius
AATAGCTACTAGAGGAAGCGTAAATCTGAGCATGTAGTGATAAGGACTGAGCGAATTTTGCTCAGTTTTTCTTAATCTTCAAAATGAACCGTTTTCGTTATATCTCAGCCTTGTGTACATACTTTAAGGAGATATTGCTAACAAGTTACGAAAACGGAGGTATATTTAAAGGACCACTGGATTCGATAGCTATACCAGCTTTTAATGTGATTTGGGCGCTTATTTTTAAGCACTATTCTTAGACAATCGGTTCACAATATCTATTTTCTAATTCTAAATGTAATGGCTCGCCTGTATCATAAGAAATATTGCCAATCTTTTCAGTTAACAAGGTTACATATTTGAAATCATTTGTTTTCCAATAATCATATACAAGGGTTAAGATATCAATACCTTCCATTCTTGCTTGCCGGTATAGATCAAGAAAGCTTTGGTTGCTCGGCTTTTTTGTAGCTGGGTGATACCAAGTTTTTTGATTCAAATTAAGATAATCTGTATTTTCCTTGATAGGCTGATGTGAAAAAGGGGATATAAAAGATTTTAAAATTGTATTCTTCCACCCATGAGGATCAGATAATACCTTTAAAGCTAACTTCATATGGCGATAAGATTTATGAATATATGATGACGAATGGCGATTTAGCTCAGGAAAGTGCTTTTCAATCGTGTTATACAAAAGCAAGCTAATGTTTCTATCCAGAGACATACCGACATCTATTTCTTTATAAACTGGTGCTTTCCATGTTTTTAAATTATGATATTTTTCCATCATTATGGTGTCAATCAGAACTTCAAGCTTTTGATGTTTATTTTCTTCATACCCAGCTCGATAATGGATATATGGATGAGTATTTCTATCCAAGATATGATGAGTGACAAATCCGAAAACATACGCTTTTGCTTTTGCATTCATTTTTCCAGCTTCCATTAGCAAGTCAATGAGAAAGTCCCCACAATGCCTTGTATGAAGAGCATTTCCGATATTCTGTATATGCTCCTTCTTCATTCCTGGCCAGAAATTATAATAGAAAAAAGGGTCTGGACCCTGTGCACCAAGTTTCATATATGCTTCGTAATTAGAAAATGGATAAGTTTGGGTTACAGCATCTGCCACGTCCTCACAAAAGAGTATATGTGTCCATATATTTGGCATAACGAAATCCTCCTTTATGTAATGTTTTAGAAGACTTCTGTTCTGCTTTCGAAATCGTTTTAGATATGATGAATGAAAAACTATGTCTTCCCACACTTTAACTATCGTTTCCTATCTTACATATTATAAAAGAAAAGCTAGATGGATTGGAACCATAAACGCGTACAATTTTGTGTCAGTACAAAAAGAACAAGTAAATTTGTCAACTTGGTTGAAAATCCGTACATTCTATATATTTTCATCTGTCAATTTTCTGATACAATAGAAGGAGGTTATATGAATGAATCTACATAGGGAGGAAAGCGTAATGGATTATCGTATAGAAAAAGATACAATAGGTGAAATTCAAGTACCTGCTGATAAATATTGGGGTGCTCAAACACAACGAAGTAAGCAAAATTTCCCAATTGGTAATGAAAAAATGCCGACGGAAATAATTAAAGCGTTTGCTATTTTGAAAAAGAGTGCTGCCCATGCAAATATGGAATTAGGTTTATTAGATGAAAAAAAAGCGGAAGCAATCAATTTTGCAGCAGAACAAATTATTAGTGGGGAAATTAGTGAGCACTTTCCTTTAGTTGTTTGGCAAACAGGTAGTGGAACACAATCTAATATGAATGTAAATGAAGTTATTGCCTATGTCGGCAATAAGTGGTTAAGTGAGCAGAAAAGTGAGTTAACATTGCACCCGAATGATGATGTTAATAAATCACAAAGCTCCAATGATACGTATCCTACAGCAATGCATATTGCGTCTGTTATGAAATTGGAAGATACGGTGTTACCAGCTATTAAGACATTGAAAGATACCTTCCGCTCAAAAATGGAAACCTACAAGGATATTGTTAAAATCGGGCGTACCCATTTACAAGATGCTACACCATTAACATTGGGACAGGAAATTAGTGGTTGGCATCGTATGCTAGAAAAATCAGAAGCTATGATTAAAGAAAGTGTTCAGCATATCAAGGAGCTTGCTATTGGTGGTACTGCTGTTGGGACAGGCTTAAATGCTCATCCTGAGTTCTCTGAACGTGTTTGTGCAGCAATTAATACCTATACAGGTAAAAATTTTGTTTCTGCACCAAATAAATTCCATGCATTAACAAGTCATGACGAAACGGTATATGCGCATGGAGCTTTAAAAGGATTAGCGGCGGATATGATGAAAATTGCAAATGATGTTCGGTGGCTTGCAAGTGGACCTCGTTGTGGAATTGGCGAGATCACTATACCGGCAAATGAACCTGGAAGCTCGATTATGCCTGGAAAAGTAAATCCAACACAAAGTGAAGCAGTTACAATGGTAGTAGCTCAGGTAATGGGAAATGATGCAACGATTGGTTTTGCTGCAAGTCAAGGTAATTTTGAGTTGAATGTGTTTAAGCCAGTTATTGCTTATAATTTCCTTCAATCTTGTCAAATTCTATCAGATAGTATACTTTCATTTGATGAGCGCTGTGCCAAGGGAATCGAACCAAATTTGGAGCAAATCGATAAAAATCTAAAAGATTCATTAATGCTAGTGACAGCACTTAACCCACATATCGGTTATGAGAATGCAGCAAAAATTGCTAAAAAAGCATTTAAGGACAATGCTACATTAAAAGAAACAGCTGTTGAATTAGGGTTGCTTACTGAAGAAGAATTTGATCAATATGTGAATCCGAAAGAAATGACGTATCCAAAATAAAATGCATACTGTTTCATCAGCAACCTTTAGGCTGCCGAGAAAAATTTTCTCGGCAGTTATTTTTATCTATGAAAAATTATTATGTTAATTATATGCTTGCCAACAAATCTACAATTTACCAGTGAAAACTTATGATAAGTTTTTTGTAATCTGCTCACACTATGATTACAGGAGGTGATAAACATGGCTAACAACAGTTCAAACCAATTAGTTGTTCCTGGAGTACAACAAGCTCTTGATCAAATGAAATATGAAATTGCTCAAGAATTTGGTGTGACTTTAGGTCCTGATTCTACTTCTCGTTCAAACGGGTCAGTTGGTGGAGAAATCACTAAAAGACTTGTTCAAACTGCTCAACAACAACTAGGACCAAAAGCTTAATAATAATGGTGGAAAAGACGGGGAAGCCAATTGGCTTCCCCGCAATTTTAGTATATATAAAATTTAACGAATACGAAGCTCTGTTTCAATGTCAAAAAAGTGGGCTTTGTTCATATCAAAGGCAAGCTCAATATTTTCGCCAACATTTATATCTGTACGAGAATCGATACGTGCAATGAAATCCTGCTCTCCTATTTTAGAATAGAGGTACGTCTCAGCACCCATCAAATCAGCCACTTCAATGTTAGCTGTTATTTTAGTGTTTGGTGATGATTCAATAAATACTGGTTCATCGTGGATATCTTCTGGACGGATACCTAAAGTGATTTCTTTATCTTCGTAACCTTGGTCTCGTAATATTTTAAGCTTTCCTTCAGGTATTTCTATTTTCGTTTCTCCGACTTCCACAGTATTTCCATTTAGTTTTCCAGTGAAGAAGTTCATAGATGGAGATCCAATGAATCCACCGACAAAAACATTATCAGGGTTATCATAAACATCTTTAGGAGCTCCGATTTGTTGGATAATTCCATCCTTCATTACAACAAGGCGTGTTGCCATAGTCATCGCTTCTGTCTGGTCATGGGTTACGTAGATGGTTGTTGTTTGCAGTCTTTGATGGAGCTTTTGAATCTCTGCACGCATTTGTACACGTAATTTAGCATCTAAGTTTGATAATGGTTCGTCCATTAAGAACACCTTGGCATCACGGACAATTGCACGACCAAGTGCTACACGTTGACGTTGCCCACCTGATAATGCTTTTGGTTTACGATCTAAATAAGCTTCAAGGCCGAGAATATTTGCAGCATTCTTAACACGTTTCTCAATTTCATCCTTCTTGAATTTACGTAATTTTAAACCGAAAGCCATATTATCGTATACATTCATATGTGGATATAATGCATAGTTTTGGAACACCATAGCAATATCCCGATCTTTTGGAGCCACATCATTCATTTTTTTATCATCGATGTATAATTCACCATCGGTTATCTCTTCAAGACCAGCAATCATTCGTAAGGTTGTAGATTTACCACAACCAGAAGGTCCAACAAAAACAATAAATTCTTTATCTTGAATATGTAGGTTAAAGTCGTCTACGGCAATCGTCTTTTTATCGAACGATTTTTGAATGTGCTCTAAACGAAGTTCTGCCATTGCTCTATTCCTCCTTTATTTTTGTAAACGTTTAATTAGTTATAGTATAAAAAAAGCCTGGACAAATAGAAACAGCAAACATGCACAAAGATATTAATCTTCTTTGTGCATATTTGCTAGTAATGCTAAATATACAGTTGTGGCTTGGTGAAATTGCCGAATATCGATACCAGTCTTTTCAATAAATTTATCCAACCGATATTGCAGGCTGTTTCGATGCATATATAACTCCTTCGCAGCAACAGAAACATTTAAATTACATTGAAGGAAGGTGTGAATAGTCTGTAATAAGTCGGTGTCATCGGTGAATTCCTGTAGAATCGTTTCAGCGATATATTCTCTGAATGCTTGATCTGAGAAGCCAACCAGAATGTGAGGAATTGCTTCTTTGTAGCTTATTACCGATTTATCTGTATAGGTTAATATCCTATTAGCATAGGTTAACAAGCTCTTATACTGATGCTTAGCATCTTTATAATTCTTGGAATATGGACCAACAAAGAAGTGAATATTAACGTATAAATCACTCATTAATATATCAATAATCTGTTCGTAAGATATACTCTCCTCTGCTATGATGGGCTTCTCTTCGATAAGAATACCTTCATGTTCGTTTTCCCATATGATGGGAACGGAATAGTCGAACAATGTTTGTATTGACTCTTTAAATACTCCCGGATTTATCTGGTTTTTATTCATAGAAAAGTAAACAAAGCGATAGGGAGAAGTAATTGAAGTAGGAGCTTCCGTGAAATTTTGATCAATGATTTGCTTCCATACTTTTTCCTTTTTAGTGAGAGGTGGTCCTTGATACGGTGTTAAAAATGTACGCATTAATCGACCATCTTTTTCCGATAGTTCCTGCTTAGCAATGCCGATTTTTTCCCCATTATGTGTTAAAAACCATTGATAGGTTTCACTAACATAACCTTTTTCTTCACTATCGACAATAAGAGAAGGGAAAATATTTTTTAGTTGTTCAATCATTGGCAAACCCTCATTTTCTTCAGTGCTTTTTTTTATTATAACAGTCGAAAAATTATTTAAAAATAAATAATTGAATTGACTGCAAAATTTGAAACGCTATACACGACGTATTTCGTTTGTTATAGTAAATGAGAGTAAGAAATATGAAGGAGGATTTGTCTTGCCCAATATTTATGATAGTGCTTATGATTTAGAAAAAGCAATTCGAGAAAGTGAAGAATTTAAGAGCTTAAAAACTGCCTATGATGCAGTAATGAATGACCCATCTGCAAAGCAGATGTTTGATAATTTTCGTGATACTCAAATGGCCTTGCAAGAGAAACAAATGCAGGGACAAGAAATTACTGAAGAAGAAGTTGAAAAAGCAAGACAAGTTGTTGAATTAGTTCAGCAGCATCAAGATATATCTAAATTAATGGAAGAGGAGCAACGCCTTAATCTAGTTATTAATGATGTGAGCAGAATTATTACAAAACCTTTAGAAGAACTCTATGGTACATCAGAGGATAAAAACGAATAATAAGTTAAAAGCTGCATGTAGAGCGTAGAAAAAGTGTATTTTTCTACGCTCTTTGACGTTTATTAATTAAACTGTTAGCATCCAAGCTTTTAAAACGGTGAGCAAACATGAAACTCCTTTTACTGAAATTCCTTTCCATTTAAAAATTAAAGTAATATTGCTAAAAGCAGGATAATCGGTAGATATTAGCGAATGGTTACATATAGAAATCAGAAAGGGGTAAAGAAGATGGGAGACACGATTATATACGAAAGTAGAGATTGCATTTCATATATTTACTTCAACAGGGCAGCACGTTATAATGCACTAAATGAAGAAATGTTGGAAGAACTGTTACAAACTATAAAAGAAGTTGAAAAAAATGATGATGCAATTGTGATTCTTTCAGGAGAAGGAAATGCGTTTTGCTCTGGTGGAGATATTTCAATGATGAAGGGTTTTTCAGATAAATCGTACTTTGATAATATTATGGAAATGATTGAACAAATTGTATTGAAACTATATATGATGCCTAAAATTATTATTTCATCTATACATGGATCGGTAGCTGGATTGGGTTTAAGTATTGCTTTAACTGCTGACTTTGTTGTTGCACAGAAAGAGGCAAAATTAGGCATGCTATTTATTGGTGTAGGACTTGTACCTGATGGCGGTGGTCATTTTTGGTTACAGGAACGGCTTGGTACACAGCAAGCAAAGCAATTTATTTGGGGATTAAAACAAGTGGATGGGATAAAGGCAAAACAAATGGGGTTGGTTGACATTACAGCAGAGGATAAAGCGATGCCTCATGCGACTAAGTTGGCCAATCAACTATTAGAAACACCATTAGCTGCCATGCTGCAAACCAAAATGATATATCATTCCAAGCAAAAGGAAGTATTACGTTATTATTTAGAAGAAGAGAAGCAATCGCAATGGGAACTACGAAACACGGAAGATCATCAGGAGGGGGTTAAAGCCTTTTTGGAGAAACGAAAACCGGTATTTAAAGGGAAATAAGTACAGGTTGAAACCGACTTTCTAGTTATAGAAAATCGGTTTCGTTGTGAAAACAGAGCTTATGGATCTTTGAAGAAAAAACGGCGGGAATTTATCGATGAAATAATATTAATTTAGCCTCTGGAGTAACACAGCGATGTGTATATTCAAGGTAACCTCCCTCTTCTAGTTTAGCTGTTCCAATTTCTTTTGCTTCATCATCACTAGCGGCGGTATATGTTTCATCCAATAGCTTTTCACCTGAACGGTTAAATACAGTTAGTGTATAGTTTCTCATAACATATGCTCCTCCTTGAAGTAACTTACTTATATATATTCGACAGGACTGCGTAAATTCCTTCATTAAAACCCCTTTTCTTTAACGTGTAAGTAGACTTGATAATTTAAAAGATTCGTATGTATACTGTGTGTAAATTTTACCTTATTATAAGGTGAAATAGCTAACTTTGAAAACATAGATCCGAGAAAAACGGGAGGATTAGCGGTTACGTAGGGTGGATTTAGTATAAAAGTCACAAGTTTCCCGATGAGCAAATATTTTAAGAGAGAAAGGTGAAATTAAGTTTATTATTACTACTTGCGAAGATATTTGATTGAATTTTATATTTGATAGGGATGATAGGTGTTAAAGGAGGATTTCTCGCTAATCGAGCAGGACTCTGATATCTATTTGGTACAGAGTGTTATTCCACATATGGCATTAAGGTTCTTACTTGAAGCAATCATGTGAAACCAATATAGGGGGATAAACCAAATCCCCAATTGATTGAATTTTCACTATTACAAGAAACTAATCAACTTAAGGCAAGGCTTTAGGATAGCATGTAATATATATTTTCTCTTGGTTTATAGTCATGTTATTCGTAGGATGTTGCACATTACGTTTCTGCTTTCGTAGCAAAAGCTCAGGCTAAAATGAAACAATTAACCATTTGGATCGTAGTACAGATTAAAGAAAAGGGGGAAGGATTTTAATGACGCTAAAAATAGAAGATGTGACAAAGCGATTTGGCTCACATACGGCTGTAGACGCACTTTCTTTAGAGATCCCTGAAAAGGAAATGTTCGGCTTCCTTGGGGGAAATGGTGCAGGTAAGACGACAACATTTCGAATGATATTAGGCTTATTAGATCGAACAGAAGGAAATATTTCTTGGAATGGTGAAGCCATACATTATGATAAAAGTCATTTAATAGGGTATCTCCCAGAAGAAAGAGGACTATATCCAAAGCTAACCGTTAAAGACCAGCTTATTTATTTAGGAAAGCTTCGTGGTATGAAAAAAATTGAAGTAGTAGATAAACTAACGGGATGGCTTGAACGATTCAAGATACCAGAATACATGAATAAGAAGGTGGAAGAGCTATCCAAAGGTAATCAGCAAAAAATTCAATTCATCTCATCCATCATTCATCAACCTAAATTAGTTATTTTAGATGAACCGTTTTCTGGACTTGATCCGGTCAATGTTGAAATGCTTAAAGAAGCAGTAATCGATTTAAAAGACAAGGGAACATCTATAGTATTTTCTTCTCATCGCATGGAGCATGTGGAAGAGCTATGTGAGCATCTCTGCATTCTTCATAAAGGAAAGCAGGTTGTTCAAGGGTCATTACAGGATATTAAACGCTCATATGGTAGGAAAAATTTAATTATTCATGCATCGTTTCCATTGGATTTTCTGCAAAGTTTTCCTGGAGTGGTGACCTATAAGAATGTAATGGAAGGTTGCCGCTTACAAATAGAAAGTGAAGCAATTTCGCAGGATATATTTCAAGCGCTGCAAGGAAAAGGATTTATTCGTAAATTTGAATTAGAAGAACCTTCGTTAAATGATATTTTCATAGAGAAAGTGGGTGCGTCTTATGAATAAGTTCTGGATTATCCTTGGACACACATATATGACTCGAATAAAAACAAAGTCATTTATTATTACCACCTTACTTTCGTTACTATTAATTATTGGCCTGGTGAATATTCAGTCCATTATAGACATGTTCTCTAATGATAAAGCAGATCAGATAGTCGTTATCGATGATTCCAATGAACTTTTTGAACCGTTGAATGAGCTTGTAGAACAATCGAATGAAAAAGTTGAACTAACTTCCTATAATGGAACGGTAGAAGAAGCAAAGCAGGCAGTACAGAATGAGGAATATAAGGCATTTATAAATTTATCGATCAATAAAAAGCAATTACCCGAAGCGACCTATTATGCAAATAATGTATCGGAAACAGGAAATCAGCTGTTTATAGAGCAACAACTCCAGCAATTGAAGGTATCCTATGCGACGGAACAAGCAGAGATTGATGCAGCTACATTAGCGGAGATTAATGCCCCGGTATCCTTTCAAACAGTTGCACTAGATAAAACGGCAAAGACAGATGAAGAGTTAAATCAAGCACGGGGAATTGTTTATGTGATGATGTTCGTATTATATATGGCAGTCATCATGTATGGAAACATGATAGCTACTGACGTAGCGACAGAGAAATCGTCAAGGGTGATGGAAATTTTAATCTCAAGTGCGTCACCAGTCACTCATATGTTTGCTAAAATTATTGGAATCGCATTGTTGGGATTGACTCAAATTGGTTTACTGCTCGTAGTCGGTTATACACAAATTCGTTCAAAGCAAGATGAGCTTACGGAGGGAGTCTTCACGTATTTTGGAATTGGTGACATGTCTATATCTATTTACGTGTATGCCATTGTATTTTTTATCTTAGGGTATTTACTCTATGGAACCCTTGCAGCTATGCTTGGTTCATTGGTGAGTAGGATTGAAGATGCACAGCAGTTAATTATGCCGATGACTTTTTTAATCATGATTGCTTTCTTTATCGCAATCTATGGATTAAGTATGCCAGAGTCGAGTTTAGTACAAATTACATCGTTCATACCATTTTTCTCACCTATAATTATGTTTTTAAGAGTTGGAATGCTTGATATACCTGTTTGGGAGGTAGCTTTATCTATCGGTATACTTGTAGCCACGATAGTATTATTAGCATTACTAGGTGCAAAAGTTTATAAAGGCGGAGTGCTGATGTACGGTCGATCCAGCTCTTTAAAAGATTTTAAAAAGGCAATCGCGCTATCAAAAAAAGAATAAATGTTAATCGTTTGCCTATTGATAGACCTTTACTTGTAGAAAACCTTTACGTTTTCTACAAGTTTTTTTATAGTCCAGGAAATTATAAAATTAGCCCATGTGGATAAATATGGGCCTGTTGAGCCGCGTCCAGCTCCGGCGCCCAGAAACGAGGTAACTTCACGAATCGCCCTGACGATAAGTCATCATCGGCTCGCAAGCACACCGTGCTCCTTAATCTCCGTTGACTCGCTTCAGTTGCTACGTTGCTAACAGGGCGGTTACGCTTTTGTTCATGTTAGAAAACCCCTGGCTATGCCGGGGGTTCATACGCTCGTTATTCATTAAGACGGTAAGCTAACAAATCGTTTGCCATCTTGAAAAGCTTTGTAAGCAGCAGAAATTGCTTGATTATACGGACAGCTATCTTTTTGTATGTAATTAATCGAACGTGCATTCTATTCGGTTGTTTGCTAAAATGAAGAAAGATGGAGGAATTTATATGTCAAAGCAATTATCGTTTATTCATGCTGCTGACTTGCATTTGGATAGTCCGTTTAAAGGATTAGCAAATACACCTGACCCTATATTTAAAGAGGTGAGGGAGAGTACATTTGTAGCATTAGATAACTTAGTACAAGCCGCTATTAATCAACGTGTTGATTTCGTGTTAATCGTTGGAGATTTGTTTGATAATGAAAAACAAAGTTTAAAAGCTCAAATACGATTAAAGAAAGCATTTGAAAAATTACAGAATCATGAAATTTATGTTTACATGTCTTATGGAAATCATGATTACATAAATGGGAATAAACATCCTGTAGCCTATCCCGATAATGTATATATATTTTCAAAGGAAGAGGTTCAACCTTTTCCGTACCAACGAAATGGAGAGGTATTAGCTTTGATTTACGGTTTTAGTTATGAGAATCGTGCTGTAGTAGCAAATAAAGTGAATGAATTTCAAATAACCGATACTTCAGTTCCATTTCATATCGCAATGCTACATGGAAGTGTTCAAAGTAATACAGAACATGATAGGTATGCGCCATTTCAAGTACAAGAACTATCTGAAAGGCACTTCGATTATTGGGCGCTTGGTCATATCCATAAACGACAAATTTTAAAAGAAACTCCTGCAATAGTCTATCCTGGAAATATCCAAGGCAGAAATCGAAAAGAAACAGGGATGAAAGGTTGTTATCATGTTGTATTAAATGAAGGAACGACTGATCTGGCTTTCATTCCACTGCAAGCCATTCAAATTAATCCACTTGTTGTTAATGTATCCCCATGTAATTCCGTACATGAAGTGGAATCGGTATTAATGGAGCATGTAAATAATCTTACCTATTCAACACCACAATTAATTGATTTAACTTTAATAAGTACGGATCAACGAATAACTAAATGGCAACAGGATGGTAGGATGGAAGAAATGATGGAGTTAATAAATGAGGCAACGATACAATCATCGGTTTGGAGTTATATTTTTCGATATAGCGTGAGTAAAAAGGTAGCTAGCTTTGATCGAGAATTATACAAGGGAGATCATTTCATTAGTGAATTACTCTATGAAATTGACAATCAATCCATTCAACCGTTTATTGCCGAAATATATCAACAGAAACGTGCTCGTAAATTTGTGGAACGATTAACAATAGAAGAAGAGATGGCATTGAAAACAGCTGTTAAAGAATTACTTATTTATGAGCTATTAAAGGAATGAGGGAAGAGCGTGAAATTTGAACAAGCTACCATATTTGGCTTTGGTAAATGGGTAGACGATACGATCGATTTTTCAAACCAACAGGTAACGTATATTTATGGAGAAAACGAATCAGGCAAATCAACCTTACATACTTTCATTCTTTTTATGCTTTTTGGTTTACCACCTAAGCAACGAGAGTTTTATCGACCAAAAACGAGTGGGAAAATGGGGGGAAGACTTACCGTTGTTGATAAGGGAGTACGATTTACTATTGAGCGATTTCATGAAGTACGAAATGGTGCTGCTGTTTGTTACACTGCTGATGGCAATGAAGAAGAGGAGCAATGGTTAAAAGAACGTTTAAAAGGAATGAATTATGCTATCTACCAATCAATCTTTTCATTTTCTGCAAATGATTTAGCTACTATAACAACGATGAAAGAAGATGATCTGGGGGATGTTATTTTAGGCATTGGTATGACGGGCTCTACGAATTTGTATACCGTTGAGAAGCAATTGGATTCTAAAATAGGTGAGTTATATAAACCATACGGCAAAAAACCAGCGATTAACCAGCAATTAAGTAATTTACAGCAAATGCAAGAACGTTTAGATAAATGGAAAAAATCGGAAGGTTCCTATCGAAATAAGAAATTAGAAGCTCAGCAAATAGAAAAGGAACTACAGGCGCTTCGAATTGATTTAGAACAAGAAACGGCAAAGCGAATTAAGTTGGAAAAGAAGCATCATGCTTGGCCAATTATTCAGGAATATCAAGCAGTTATGGAACGGTTACAACACTTACCTGAAGTGTTAGCTTTTCCGGAGAGTGGCAGAGAGAGATTGGAAAAGCAAAAAGAGTTGTTACTACCACTTAAAAGTGAAAATGCAGTTTCACATGAAAATATACGTCGGTTATCCGAAACGATTCATTCATTAGAGGAGAGAAAAGTAAACGAAGTTATTATACAGGAAGCAAAGGATTTATTAGCGGATAAAGCTTCTTATGAAGCGTACCAACAAGAAAATAACAGACTGCAGGTTGCATTACAAAAGCAACAGCTACATATTGAAAAAACGTTAGAAAATCTAAACATTTCTTTAAATGAAGAAGACTTACAAAACACTCATCTATCCTTTCACACAGAAAAGCATTGGAAGCATATAAAAAACGACTTGGATAAGCTTGATCTTGAAAAAGAGCAATTAGATATAGAACGTAACCAACTTAACAAACAGCGAACGATCTTATGGAATCAAATAGATACTGGAAGAGAAAATCTTTATCCAGAGAGAACAATCGATGAATGGCAACATCAGTTGAAATCTGTTAAGCATTCGGAAATGCTACAGCAAATAAACCATGTTCAAAACCAACGAAGTAAAGACTGGCAGTATAAGAAATTAATGAAAGAAAGAAAAGCAAAATACATTGTGTTAGCAGCAATTTCAGCAGCTTTGATTTGTTTACTGGTCGCAATAACAATAGAACGAAATTTATTCTTGGTAATTGCTATGTTTGTGTTGATGACAGGTGTAGGTCAATGGTTTTGGCAAAAAAAATCAATAGCTGAAATTGATCATATGCTACATTCAGAAAAACCGCAGCCAAGTAATAACGTCACGGAGAAGGAATGTTTAGAATTAGAAAGTAAGCTTGAACAGCAACAGCAGTTAAAGAATGAGATTCGGTCATTACAAGAGCAGCTAAAAACAACCGAAATATCCTTATTACAATGGGAAGAAAAACAGTTCCAGCATATGGAAAGATATCAACGGATCGAAAATCAAATGAAGGAACAACACGAACAATATCCCTTTTTACAGGAGATTAATCCGACTTACTGGCCGGAATTTTTCCATGAACTAAAAAATAGTATTAGAATGTCGAAGCAATTGCAGGAATATAGAGACAGAATTACGGAAAATCAAGAAGCATTAGAAAAAATGTCAGATAGAATATCAATGTTTTTATCAAAAGTAAATCGGGATGGGAAAGGTAAACCCATTAAACAGCAGTATGATTGGATTATGCATATCGTTGAGGAAAACGATGAAACGATAAAGCAACTAGACTTTAATCAGCAACTACTTCAGGAGACAATGGAAAATCAATATAATCTGAATGAAAAAATGAAAACCTATGAACAAGAAATGGCAAAGTTATTTACAATTGCCGAGGTTAATTCAGAGGAGGATTTCTATAAGAAGGCCAAAATAGTAGACGAAAAACGTACCTTAACTAATAGCAGAGCAAAGCTGGAAAGTCAACTCTCTGCCTTGTTTAAGGCTACTACTTGGCAGCATTATACGCAAGAGGACATGGATGCAGATTCCTTACGAATGGAGTTAGAGCAAACAAAAGAACGCATAAGCAATTTAGAAGAAGCTCTAGAAAAAGGCAGACAGACTTTGGCAGATCGTAATGCCATGATAACCTCAATAGAAATGTCTGAAGAATATTCAGATTCCATACATCTTATAGAGCAAGATAAGGAAAAACTAAACCAGTTAGTAAAAAAATGGGCTGTTATGAAAACGGCCAAAGAATTACTACTCAGAACGAAGCGGTCTTACCGCGATAAATATTTGAGCGAAATTATCGAGGAAACGTCATTATTTTTTGCAGAATTGACCGGAAATCGATATCAAAAAGTATATCCTCCATCACAGGATGTTCCGTTTAAGGTAGAGAGAAATGATGGCACGCGCTTTACGATAAAGGAGTTATCACAGGGAACGATTGATCAGTTATATGTTTCCTTGCGATTAGCGATTAGTAGTAGTATGAGTGAAAGGCATGCACTACCGTTTATGATAGATGATGCATTTGTCCATTTTGATTCTATTCGTACGCAACGTATAATAAACATTTTAAATCGTATTGCTAAACAGCAGCAAGTCCTTGTTTTTACATGTAAAAAAGAAATGGTTGAAGCTTCAGAAAATAAAAGTTATATACATCTATGAAATTCTGTTCGCATTAATTAACAAATAATGATAAACTATTTGCAGATTATATATATATGCAGGTGGAGGGACATCCATTGCCAGAGGAAAATGTATCAAAAGATTGGGAATTATATGATGAGACAATAGAAAAATTCATTCAAGTCATTGCTAAAAATATGAATTTATATGGTATCACATCTTCTGTTGGAAGATTATACGGTGTTTTATATTTTGCAGATCAACCGATGACGTTGGACGATATGCGCGATGCCTTAGAAATGAGTAAAACAAGTATGTCTACAGGTGTTCGATCATTATCTGATATGAAGATGGTTGAATCAACATTTAAGAAAGGCATACGAAAGGATTTGTATCAATCAGAAGAAGATTGGTATAAATCATTTACTTCATTATTTGGTAACCGTTGGCGCCATCATACAGAGACAAACATCGAGGAAGCCGATGAAGCTATTGCGGAATTGGAAAAGATTTATGAAGAGACAGATGATGAAAACCTAAAAAATAAAATAAGTAAAGATATTGAACGTCTACGATATGCACAGAATTATTATGAATGGTTAATGAAGTTTATTCAGGTAATTGAATCCGGAAAGATCTTCGACTATATTCCAAAACATTAATGGACAACGGAGATTGACAGATAAATGGGCTTTGGCTATTTAATGTCAGTCTCTTTTTGTTTAGATAATCTAGAACAGGCACGAATATCTAAGGGGGAGAATCAAATGAATAGTGACCTTAAAAAAGGAATTGGCCAAGTCACCATTGGCGATTCCTATGATGGATTTCTACTTATAAGAGAAGCTACAAAAGGATTAACAAGTAATGGAAAACCTTTTTTGACACTTATACTAAGCGACGCAACGGGAGAGATTGAAGCAAAGCTTTGGGATAGTACAAAAGAAGATGAAGCCACCTTCATTGCTGAACAAATAGTGAAAGTCTCAGGAGAAGTGAATCAATTTCGCGGAAAAGCACAGTTGAAAATTTTGTCATTACGTCCTGCACAGCCTACAGACGGTGTACATGTTTCTGACTTTATAGAAAAAGCACCTATTGAAAAAGATAGATTAATAGAGAAGTTAACAGAAGCTATATTTGAAATGCAAAACCCTACGTTACAACGAATAGTTCGGGCTTTTATAAAGAAGTATCAGGAAGCATTACTCATCTATCCAGCAGCTGCTAAAAATCATCATGACTATGCATCAGGCTTAGCCCACCACATTGTGAGTATGCTGGCAATTGCGAAAGAAATGCATAAATTATATCCAGAATTGAATAAGGATTTACTGTATGCGGGAATTATCCTCCATGATATTGGTAAGGTCAAAGAATTGTCTGGTGTTGTGACAACGACATATACGCTCGAAGGTAAATTACTTGGACATATTCCCATGATGGTAGAGGAAATTGGAATGATAGCAAAAGAAATGCAGATTGAGGGAGAGGAGGTTGTGATCTTACAGCATCTCGTATTAAGTCATCACGGAAAACCAGAATGGGGGAGTCCAAAGCCACCATTAGTTCGTGAAGCTGAAATATTGCATCTTATTGATTTATTTGATGCTAAAATGAATATGCTTAATCGGGCACTTGATAAAGTGAATCCAGGGGAATTTACGGAACGGCTATTTGCTATGGACAATCGTTCATTCTATAAGCCGTTATTTGAAGAATAAACAGAAATGAAGTTACGGGCATTTTTTTCATGTTCTTTTCATATATATTTTGTAGAGAAGATGGACAAGGAGGCCTAAATGATGATACTAGGAGTGCCTTGGTGGGTATTCGTAATGATCATATTTATTTTTCTAAGCGGTTTTATGGCATTTCGAGCAATGCATGCCGAGAAAAAATTGGAGCACCAATTTATTGAAAAAGAGGGAAAGGTGTATATGGATCGTTTACGGGCAGAAAGGGAAAGGAAGCAAAGGCAGGAGCAAGAAAAAGAAACATCTTAATTAAGGGCTTCTGTTTAACAGAGAAATCTTGACATATGGTATGCAAAAGGACTAGTCCACGAATTGTGACTAGTCCTTTAAAGTTTGAAAGTTATCCTTTAGCTTCGGTATCCTCTTTAGATTCCTTTGCTTCTTCCTTTTCGAACATATCCTTATATTTATCAATCTTCACTTCAATGTCTGCATCTTTAAGAATATTATCAATTTTCTCTTGCGCTTTTGTTGCATCCATTTTTTGTGATAATAGTTCACGACGTAAATCTTCTTTTACATCTTCATATTTCCCAATATTTTCTTCTTTATCACGAATATCATTTACTTTAATGATATGGTAACCATGTTGGGTTTTAACTGGATCACTTACTTCGCCCTTTTTCATGCTATAAGCAGCATCCTCAAATTCGGGTACCATTTGACCTGATGAGAAGTAACCAAGGTCACCACCCTGTTCGGCGCTCCCAGTATCAGTAGAATATTCTTTAGCTAACTTTGCAAAGTCACCACCGTCATCAACTTTCTTTTTGACTTCTTTTGCTGTTTTTTCATCTTCTACTAAGATATGCTGTGCTTTAATTTCAGTGTTTTTTCGTTCATAAAGATCTTTTAGTTCTTCTTCTTTAATGTCTACATCTTCTGAGACAGCAGCTTCTTGAAGTAGACTGATTTTGATGACACTACGTAATGCGTCTTCACTGCCAAATTGCTGTTGTACGGCAGCGTCAAACTGATCACCAAGCTGGTCTTTCATTTTCTTGATTTCTTCATCTACTTTGTCATCGGATACATCGTACTTATCTTCAAGTACTTCGATAGTTACCATTTCTTGAAGAATCTTTTCACCATAACGATCTTTTAATTCTTGGTAAAATTCTTCCTTTGTCACATCTCCTGCGTTAGTTTTCACGACCGCTTCATCGTCACCTGAGCTACATGCTGCAAGTGTGAATAATCCTGCAGTCAATGTGACAGCAATTGCTGTTTTCTTCATACATGAACACTCCTAATCTGCTTGTACAATAATCTCCCCTAACAATAAATATAACATATTAGGATATAAAAAATACAGCCTTATATGAAACAGTAGGGTGTGCTTATACCATTACATTCATTACTCGTACGTAGGAACACACAAGTAAGACGGTTACCATAATGTTTATAACTCGAAACATTTTTCCTTGCTTTAAGGTCTCCATTTCCATTTTTAGACAAAATTGATGCGTTAATGAATTAAAAATAAGTAATATAATAAATCCATATAAGAGAAAGATAATATTCATCGTAGGACCCCCTTGTCGTACTTAACAAACAACTTGTTTTTCTCCTCTATAATTACATTCTACAATATCCTATTCATTACTGTATCAAAAGATTAACATTCTGAACAGAGAAGAATATTCTAAGTTTCAAGAAAAAAGGAAAGAGGATGGGACAAATTACTATAAATATGTATAATCGTTTTATTAATATAGGTATCATCGCCATATCCTGAGAAATATACTCGCTTTCCGTAGATGGCCTCAACTAAGTTGATAAAGGAAAAAGTTACAAGTGGTCATCGGACTTGTGCTGTTCCCGTAGGGTTACGAAGACTTCGGAAGCAATACATCACTCAGAGAAGAAGCGCGCTTCTTTTTCAAAAGATAAGAAATCATAAAATTTGTTCATGTGGGCGTGCTCCAACTCTGGCGCCCAGAAACTAGGTGACTTCACGAATCGCCCTAATCTAAATCATCATCGGCTCGCAAGCACACCGTGATGCTTTTATCTCCGTTGACTAGCTCCAGTCGCTACGTTTCTAATCGGGCGATTACGCATTTATTCAGGAGTCAGATGCTAAATCATTTATTTTAATTAAAAAAGAACTATAATTAATATCACAACTAATTATAGTTCTTTTTTATTGTTTCTTATTTACTTTTGTCTCAGAAGAATCTTAGTGTTGATGCGCTCTTATTAAAATATCAAATCCATTACCATCTTCTCTATTTTCTATTAGTGATCGCTTAGGTGCTTTCCAAAGATATGCTACATAAAGTAAATCAATAAATGCGATACCGATATTGGCCGACGTCAATATGATAATATAGACAGAGTAATCGATAAAATAATAGCTTGCAACTAGCCCAGGTATCGTAATTAAGATAGTAGGTGCTAGCGCAACTAATAAATATGCTTTTTTTGTTAAGTGATATTTCGTATAATAATAAAATACAGGAAAAACGTTATATTTCATCTTAAAAATTACTTTTATTCGTTTATTCATCAGGATCAAAGGAAGTATATGCATACATGAATGAACTGTCGGTAACAGCACAAGCAATAGCAGGAAAGGAATAATACCCTGTTCATTCACTTCATTTGTTCCTTGGGCCAATGTAATAGGTACATAGAGAAAAATAAATGAGAGTAAGGCAGTTAAAAAAGACACAAGGTACAAACGACTTTTGCCAAATTCTTTTGCAAGGTTGATTGATTTCCAGCAATTCATTTTTGATCCCTCCATCATGCTTCTTAGAAGTTTTTATCCTTCAAGAATGATAGTACGATTAAAGGGAAAAATCAATACTTTTTTTATACTTTTTTTGGACGTTAAGAAAAGTTTATAATACAAGTAAGGACATGCTGCTATAGATCGTTTAATATTAAGCCTATGTAAGGTAGACGTAAAGCGTGCTAGTAGGGGAGGAGTATGATAAAGTGGGCACTTTCAATGAGGCTGAGACAGCAGCTTTTCATTTACAACTACTTTCCAAAATAATTGATATGGATGAATATCCATTTACGAAATTAGTGATTGAAAGAAATTTAACAAGAGAAGAATTTGCTATTCTAATGGAGCGCCTCGAGAAGCTTAACGAACAATATGAAGCACAAAAAGAAGAAGGTCTGATTCATTTCTCATCATTACTTATTCATTTTGCAGGTATGTTAACAGAAAAGCTTGAACCGGATAGTACGATTAATGCGCTGCAACGAGAAGGCTTCTACCCCTCTCTCATGAATGAATTTATTCGTATAATCAAACAAAATAATAAGGGTTAGAAAAGAAGATAATGTACTGAAATTATCTTCTTTTTTATTGTCTGGAAACTATAAAAATTAACATGTGGATAAATATGGGTATGTTGATCCGCGTCCAGCGCAAGCGCCCAGAAACTAGGTGACTTCATGAATCGCCCTAATCTAAGTCATCATCAGCTCGCAAGCTCATCGTAATTCCTTATCCCCCGTTGACTTGCTCCAGTCGCTACTTTTGTTCTGCTATAAACAATGGTCCGCGATTATTTCTTTTCATGCTTATTGCACCTAAATACTATTCCTGCTTCATCTCGCGAAATAAATCCTCGACTTGCTGATGGAACTGTATTAAATGATGTAACCTTGATTCCATATGAAGATAAAGCTTAGCATTGGAATCAGAATCCTTTCCTTCTTTAATGATGTCATTAATATCTTCTAGAGATACTTTTTGCTGATTCGCTGCATCTATCCATTTGCTAATATAGGAATTCATAAATGACTTGAATAATTGCGTATGTGCTTCATAAAGATCTTTTCTGACCCCTTTTTTCCAAACACGTGTTACAAGATTCTGGTCTGAAAGTGAGCGTATGCTCGTACTCATGGAAGTTTTGCTTTTTCCGAGGGCTTCAGCCATTTCGTCTAATGTTTTTGGCTTTTCTGATAAGTATAAAAAGGCAAACAATCGTGACTCTAACGGGGTAAATCCGAACATCTCTACAGTTTTTGAAAATTCCAACATGATTTTATTGGTGATTATTTCTGTTTGAGGTCTATTCATAAAATCCTCCTAAAGCCTTGATATATCAAGATTACACTAATTACCCAATGATTAAAAACTGTTTATCTACTAGTATTTTAAAGGAAATCGGAGGTATACAAAGCAAATTTAATGTAATGTTCGTACAGTATAAACTGTACAAAAAATATATACAAAACTAATAGAATTTAAAGTTTGTATTGTATCTTTAAAATCGTTATAGTAGATAAAGTAATTGAATAATTTGTTCGGAGCTCGTGGAAATCTATATAACATGCAAGATAGTTTTGCACGCGTATTTTTGTGTAGCTATCCTGATAGAAAAGTATTAGTCCCTTCATCATGGGTCATGGGCTGAAATAGAAAAAAGAGGTGAATGAATTGCCAGTAATAGAAGCGAAAAATCTATCAAAAGTTTTCGGTAAAAATCCGAAGCAAACGCTAAAGCTTCTCGATAAAGGTTTGTCAAAGGATGCCATCTTAAAAGAAACAGGCAACACAGTAGGGGTGAATCGGGCGTCCTTTTCTGTTGAAGAAGGGGAAATCTTTGTCATTATGGGGTTATCTGGAAGTGGTAAATCAACATTAGTACGGCTAATCAATCGCTTGATAGAGCCTACTGAAGGAACCATTATGATAGATGGAGACAATTTAGCAACGATGGATAAAAAATCATTGCGCGAAGTCCGTCGAGAAAAGCTAAGTATGGTATTTCAAAAGTTTGCATTGTTTCCACATCGTACCATTCTAGAAAATGCTGAATACGGTTTGGAAATTCAAAAGGTTCCAAAGGAAGATCGTAAGAAAAAAGCGCAGGAAGCACTAGAGTTAGTAGGTTTAGGAGATTATATTCATCAGAAACCAAGTCAGTTATCAGGTGGAATGCAGCAACGAGTTGGTCTTGCTCGAGCATTGGCTAACGATCCTGAAGTCCTTTTAATGGATGAGGCTTTCTCTGCATTAGATCCATTAATTCGTAAAGAAATGCAAGATGAATTACTAGATTTACAAACGACTATGCAGAAAACGATCTTGTTTATTACGCATGATTTAGATGAAGCATTACGGATTGGAGATCGGATTGCACTCATGAAGGATGGATCAATTGTTCAGATCGGAACACCTGAAGAAATCTTAGTCAATCCTGAAAATGATTATGTTGAAAAGTTTGTTGAAGACGTTGACCGTTCAAAGGTATTGACTGCACAGCATATTATGAAACGCCCAGAAACAGTAAACATGGAGAAGCATGGTCCACGTGTAGCTTTAGAACGCATGCGCGAAGAAGGATTATCTAGCATTTTTGTAGTAGATAGCAAGCGTAACCTGAAAGGCTATATAACCGCCGATGATGCATCAGAAGCTCGCAAAAAAGAAATTAATAACTTAACAGAGGTTTTGAAGAATGATATTCCGAAAGTCGAAAGAGAAACACCGATGCATGAGATTTTTGACATTATCCATGATTCACCAATTCCAGTAGCTGTAGTGGAAAATGAAAAATTAATTGGAATTATTGTTCGAGGTGCAGTTCTTGCTGCACTATCCAGTGATGGAGAGGTGAATTTAGAAAATGCTTAATAATGTATTAGATTTTGTTCCAAAATTACCGATTGCAGAGAAAACGAAAGACGCAACGGAATGGATTACGGAGAAGTTTTCCTTTTTATTTGACCCGATCAAAGAACATTTCGGAAGTTTTATGGAGAGTACATCTGAATTTCTAATATCTGTTCCGCCGGTTATCATAATTCTTTTAGTTGCAGTTATTGCATTCTTTATTTCCGGTAAGAAATTTGGTCTAGCTACTTTTTCGATTGTTGGACTTTGGTTTATTTATAACCAAGAATTATGGGAGCACTTAATGAGTACCTTTACACTTGTATTACTTGCTAGTATTTTATCGGTAATTATTGGTGTGCCTGTAGGAATTCTGATGTCAAAAAGTAGAATAGCATCAGCAATTATTACGCCGATTCTTGACTTTATGCAGACAATGCCAGCCTTTGTATATTTAATACCGGCTGTTGCCTTTTTCGGAATTGGTATGGTCCCTGGTGTTTTTGCATCACTGATTTTTGCAACACCACCAACCGTTCGATTTACAAATTTAGGAATTCGTCAAGTTTCTCAGGAATTAGTTGAAGCTTCCGAGGCATTTGGTAGTACAGGAGCACAAAAGTTATTTAAGGTAGAATTACCAATGGCAAAAACGACGATTATGGCAGGGATAAACCAAACCGTGATGCTTGCACTATCTATGGTAGTTATTGCTTCTATGATTGGTGCACCTGGGCTTGGTAGAGAAGTACTATCTGCATTGCAACGAGCTCAAGTAGGAACTGGTTTTGTTGCTGGAGTGGGAATTGTAATTCTTGCGATTATTATCGATCGAATTACTCAAAATATGAATAAGCAAAAACAATAACCTATGTTGGTATCTTTTCTAATGAAAAGTTTCCATATATAAATTTTAAATAAAAGGGGAGATTAGCATTATGTTTAAACGTAATTGGAAACGCCTTGGTCTAGTAGCAGGGCTTTCATTATCATTATTTGCAGCTGGTTGTGGCTCTGATGATGAGTCAACAGGTAATGGTTCTGATGAAGGAACAGCTTCTGAAGGTGAAGCAAAAGAAATTGAATTAGCTTATGTTGAATGGGATTCAGAAATTGCTTCTACACACGTCGTTGGAAAGGTTTTAGAAGATCAAGGCTTTGATGTGAAATTAACACCACTTGATAACGCTGTAATGTGGGAAGCTGTCGCAAATGGTGAAGCAGACGGTATGGTGGCTGCGTGGTTACCAGCAACACATGCTGACCAATATGAAGAATATGGTGATCAAGTAGAAGAACTTGGTACAAACCTTGAAGGTGCAAAAATTGGATTAGTTGTGCCTAAATATATGGATGTAAATAGCATTGAAGACTTAGATGCACAAGCCAACAAAACGATTACTGGTATTGAACCAGGAGCTGGTGTTGTTGGAGCCGCTGAACAAGCCTTAACAGATTATGACAATCTGAAGGGATGGGGAGTACAAACCTCATCTAGTGGAGCAATGGCAACGGAATTAGGTTCAGCTATTGAAAACGAAGAAGATATTATTGTTACTGGTTGGACTCCACACTGGAAATTTGCTAAATATGAATTAAAATATTTAGAAGATCCAAAAGGTACATTTGGTGAAGCAGAAACCATTGATACGATGGTTCGTAAAGGGCTTAAAGATGATATGCCAAATGCATATAAAATTCTAGACCAATTTAACTGGACTACTGAAGATATGGAAGCTGTAATGCTTGAAATTTCTAACGGAACCTCTCCTGAAGATGCAGCTGCTGCATGGGTAGAGGAAAACCAAGAAAAAGTAGATGAATGGGTTAAAGGAGTAGAATAAGTAAAATGACAAGCTGATACAAATCGTATCAGCTTTCCTATTGATATAAATTAATGAGAGGATGTTTAGGTGAGTAATAAGAAATGGTTAGCCATGTTATGTGTTGGATTACTATCTGTATTTGTATTAGCTGCTTGTGGTTCAAGTGAATCGGAAGATAAGCAAGCAGATGGTTCAAAGGAAGCTAGTGAAGAAACGAATTATAGTGAAGCAGTGAATTACACGATCACTGGTATTGAACCAGGAGCAGGTATAACTGTTACGACAGAAAAAGCAATTGAAGAATATGAAACATTGTCTGGCTGGGAATTAGAGCAGTCATCAACAGCTGCGATGGTAACAGAGTTGGAAGATGCTATTAAAAATGAAGAGCCGATTGTTGTTACTGGCTGGAATCCACATTGGATGTTTGCGAAATTTGATAATATTAAATATTTAGAAGATCCAAATGGAATTTATGGCGATGTAGAGGTTATCAAATCATTAGCTCGTAAAGGATTAAAAGAGGATAAGCCTAATGCTTATAAATTAATTGATCAATTCAATTGGAGCGTTGAAGACATGGAAGGTATCATGTATGAAGCCTCTGAAAGTGGTAAGGATATTGCAGAAGTTGCGAAGCAATGGGTAAAAGACAATCCTGAAAAAGTAAAAGCCTGGACAGAAGGCGTAGAAGATGTAGATGGCGTATCCATTGAGTTAGTGTCTACTCCATGGGATTCAGAACGCTCATCAGCAAATGTTGTAGCAGAGGTATTACGTCAAAAAGGATTTGATGTGACCATCACTCCGGTAGATGTGGCTGTTGTATTTGAGGCTATTGCCAATGGTGATGCAGATGCTACCTTAGCTGCATGGATGCCTATGACACACAAAGATTTCTATGATGAATTCAAGGAGGACTTTGTAGATATGGGTGCAAATCTAGAAGGAGCAAAAATCGGGCTTGTTGTACCAGAATACATGGATATTGATTCGATTGAAGACTTGCAAGCAAAGTCAAAGTAAGTAGGAGAAGAATATCTTATGCAAGATAGTGACGCTGAAGTTCCTACATTTGTTCAAAAAGCACAAAAAGCTTACTGAGGGGGAACCTTGCGTAAGCTTTTTGTGCTTTTCCTATTGATTTAACCTTTTGGGATTACTGTGTTTTTACTTTTTCCTCTAAATCTTTTAAACTCGACTCAATTTGTTCTAAATAATGGTGAATATTTTCTTGATGGGGTTCTACAGTTGCTTTCCAATCACCTACAGATTTTTTCATATCTTGGGTGAGCTCCTTAATTAAGGTCGCACCCTCCTGAGAAGTGGCACGAATTTGTTTTTTTAAACGAAGTCCATCTTGTTTTAAATTCAATAACATGTCTTTCCATTCTAGACTTTTGCTTTTTACTTGGCTGCGAAAGTCTCTACCTGTTGATGGAGTGCTTAATAAAGTAACTGCTGCACTAACACTCCCTCCAACTAGGATACCTAATAATAATGATTTACTGTTAGTCATTATTTATTCGCTCCTTTCCCCTCATAGTTATATTTACCTTTAAGGGGTATAGTGTCAAACGTAATTAATAAGTAATTTTTAAAAAATCCTCCGACATTGTGCCAGAGGATTTGATATCGATTAAGTAGATACAAGTGGCTGTGACCTCTTTATAATACGCTGTACAATCGGAAAAACGACAGCCATAATAATTGTATTAAGTAATGCAGCTGGTAATACAGCAAGCCCAAATAATGCCAAGAATGAGCCATCCATTAAACCGATAATGAATAAAGCTACACTTAAGAAAATTGCACCAGAAATCATGGTACCCACTGCTGTAAGTAGTGGGGCACTAATCGAATTATTTAAGCGATTTTTCAAAAGCAGGTACAAAAGTAAAAAAATAACTGCAGTAATTGGCTTATCAATAAGATTTGCGATTTGCCCTCCCGGTGCTGTCGTCGTTAATGCAGACACAATTCCTGTTACAATCGCTACTATCGCTACATACTTTAACGTAGGAAACAAAAGGATTCCTAAAAACATCATAGAAAGTAGCATGTCGGGTTTAACTCCAAAAATTATCGGCGGAACTACTGTATGCAGTACTGCACCAACACCTACTAATAGGGACAAAGTAACCAGCGCTTTTGTATTCATTTATACCTCTCCTCTTCTCAGCTATCTCTGCTCTAAACAAGTAACGCTTTGCTCCTCAACTGTACACTGATTGTCAGCTGCAGGAGTATAATGCTATTATAACAAATTTGTCATCGAATATAAAGATTCGTAGCTTTATTTTTAGCCAGTTTATTACAATTTAATAGCGCTATTGATTTCGCTTGCAATTTGTTGTAAATCATTTGATGTATAGTCGTCAGTATGCACTGTCCAATTGGAAGAAAATCCGTCATTCTCCACGTAGCGAGGTAAAATATGGATATGTAGGTGAAATACGGACTGATCGGCAGCCTTCTCATTATTATTTAGTAAGTTCATTCCAATCGGTTTATACGTATCTTTAATTGCATTCGCAATTTTGGGTACGCGTTCAAATAGCTTAGAAGCTACTTCTGCTGGTGTTTTGTAAATATTTTTCACATGTGTTTTTGGAATAACCAATGTGTGGCCTTTAGCTACTTGACTAATATCGAGAAATGCATAGACGTCTTCATCCTCATACACCTTAGCGGAGGGTATCTCTCCATCAATAATTTTACAAAAAATACAATCTTCATGACTCATTCGTATCACCATTCCTCTGCTTTTTATTTTATTGTATATAGGAATAGCCGTCATTGTAAAGAATTCTATTGTGAAAATAACAGAAAGTTGAAATAGAAGTGATCTGTACAAAAACAGACTAGCCCAAAGGACTAGTCTGATGAAGGGAAAGAATGTCTTCTAACGCGGGGACATTGTAAACAACTGTCTTAAAAGCAATTAGCTTTTTGCTACGCTCATTTACAAAACCTTTTTGTTGTATCTTCTTAATGGAAGATGTGCTCAAAAAAAGGATTTATATCATTAGATTACCGTTCACAAACACCTCATTTTTGTGTTTAATCCACGAATTCAGTTAGATATCGATCACTAACACCTCATTTGTGTAAGAATACACGAAATTTACATTAGATACTCGATCGCTGACACCTCATTTGTGTTTATCACACGAAAAATACTTGTTTCTGGTGAACTTGGTTACATCCTTATCCCTTCACTAAATAGTGTTTACGCGAGTTTAAAAATTATACAATTTTTTTGTAAATCATTTGCCCTCTACTAGAGAGGGAGTCACCTATTCCTTAACAATGAATGTTAAACAGGCTAGTATTATTCGTTTTGTCGAAAAAAAGCATATAGTTTACTTTGGTTTTCCCTTCCACAAATGATAAAATATACACTAGACGAAGAGGAGGAGCCAATCGTGGAAGCATTATTACATATTAACAATCTATACGGCGGATACACGCATAAAAATGTACTTCATGGAATATCTTTTGACGTGCATTCAGGTGAAATAGTTGGATTAATCGGGTTAAATGGAGCAGGGAAAAGTACGACTATTAAGCATGTCATTGGTTTGATGCAGGCAAAAAAGGGGACAGTCTCTGTTAATGGCAAGACGTTTAAAGAAAATGCGGAAAGTTATCGTAACCAAATGGCCTATATCCCTGAGATGCCAATACTTTATGATGAATTAACGCTTTATGAGCATCTTCGCTTAACGGCAATGGCTTATGATATACCAGAAGAAGTTTTTGAAAAGAGATTACAGCCATTACTTAAAGAATTTAGAATGGAGAAAAAGCTAAATTGGTTCCCGGTTCACTTTTCTAAAGGTATGAGACAGAAAGTAATGATTATGTGTGCTTTCTTAATAGAACCACCATTGTACATTGTAGATGAACCGTTTGTTGGATTAGATCCCTTAGGTATTCAGTCATATTTACAACTTATGGAGGAAATGAAGAATAATGGTTCTGGTGTTCTAATGTCTACACATATATTGGCAACTGCTGAACGATATTGTGATCGCTTTGTAATATTACACGATGGTGAAATTAGGGCAATGGGTACGCTTGAAGAATTACGTGAAAGCTTTAATATGCCAGGTGCAACATTAGATGATTTATATGTTCAATTAACAAAGGAAGAAGATAGCCATGTTTGATTCACATGCTTTCTTTAAAAATCGATTTGCTGCTCATGTAAAAGAGACAAGCCGTTATCTACGCTACATTTTTAATGGACATATTGCTGTAGCTCTGCTTTTTTTCATTTCTGCGCTTGCGTTTTATTATCAAAAGTGGCTCCTAGAAATACCAGAAAATTTCCCTGCTGCAATAATTATTGGTACAGTATTCGGTATGATTGCTAGCTATAGTCCTGTACGCACATTACTTAAAGAGCCTGATCTTGTATTTTTAATTGCTGCAGAACATAAAATGGGTCCTTATTTTCGGAATACCTTGCTTTATAGCTTTATCATTCAACTCTATCTTGTTTTATTAGCTGCTGCAGCATTGGGACCACTGTATAGTACTATCTATGATAGGCGATCAGGTCAAGTCTATATGATTACCATTGCTGTTCTACTCCTATTTAAAGCAGGAAATTTAATTGCAAATTGGTGGATGCTTAAGGTTCGAGAACCTGGCGTACGTCGAACAGATATTACAGTTAGAACAGTGCTAAATGTAGCGGTATTTTACTTCTTAATCGATGGTAATATGCTGTTAGCGGGTATAAGCACTGTCTTATTTACAGCATTATTCCTCTATATTTATCAAACTTGCCGTAAGCAGCCAGGAATTGTTTGGGATTTACTCGTAGAAAAAGACCAGAATAGAATGCAAGCATTTTATCGTCTTGCTAATATGTTTGCTGATGTACCTCATTTAAAGAGTCGTGTGCGCAAGCGACAATGGCTTGTAAAGTTGGTAAGCAGCTTGCCATTTATGCAGAAATACACGTATGATTATCTATATCGAGTTACCTTTATTAGAAGCGGCGATTATTTAGGTATGTTTGTAAGACTGATTGTAATAGGCGGACTGTTTATATATTTTATTCCATCATTCTGGTTAAAAGTAGTTTTTGCTATTTTGTTTTTATACTTAAGCAGTTTTCAGATGATGGCACTTTATCAGCATCATAGAACGGTGATGTGGATAGACCTTTATCCAGTTTCTAAGGCTGTGCGTCAAGCGTCATTAATGAAACTGTTATTTCAGTTAACTGGTATACAAACCGTTATATTTTCCATTGTATTTATCGCTTTAGGTCAATACTTAGGAATGGTAATCTTCCTTATCAGTGGAAGCTTGTTTAATTTTCTATTTATTCTTGGGTATGTAAAGAAAAAATTAGTATAAAGAAAAAGAATCTTGGACGAAAGTAAATAAGAACCAATAAAAAACAAACTATAATTAGTTATTAGTTAAAACTAATTATAGTTTGTTTTCTGATTAAAATAAATGCGAGATTCCTTGGAAAAGAGGCGTGCTTTTCTACGTGCGATGAATCACTACCGAAACCTTCCGTATCCAGCGAGAGGGCTCTGCCGGTGGAAAACGATTATATTTTAGGCTGCGGCATCGTTCCAAGCTCTTTGAGAGATAAAATCCTTAATTGTAATTATTCCTGTTCCTGATAAGCAAAGTAGGCTTGAATGAGTGTTTTTGCAGCAATCGGCATGGATCTCTCATCAATATCAAATTTAGGATGATGGTGTGGATAAGGATCTGCATGCTTTTGCGCACCGGTAAAGAAAAAGGCTCCAGGCTTTTCCATGAGGTAATAAGCGAAATCCTCTCCTGCCATAGACGGATTAATTTCCTCTGCTTTATAAATATCCTCAATATCTTTCTCGGCAATTCGCAGAACTAATTCAGCTTCTTTTGCATGATTAATAAGCGGAGGATAGCCTTTCACATAGTTAAAGGAGTAGGTTGCTTCACTGCTTATACATACTCCGTTTATAATGCATTTCATATCCTCAATAATCTTGTCTTGGAGTTCGGGATTAATATAGCGTACAGTGCCAACAATCTTTGCTTTGTCTGCAATGACATTAAAGGCCTCACCAGCCTCAAATACGCCTACAGTTACAACGGCCGTATCTAATGGATCTACACGTCTACTTACTATTTGTTGAAGCTGAGTAATTAAATGAGAGCCGATCACAATCGCATCCTTTGTTTCATGTGGGTAAGCCCCGTGACCACCTTTTCCTTGAATAATAATCTCGAATCGATCCGTTCCTGCCATAAATGCTTGTTTGGAAGTCTGCAGAACACCAACAGGTGTTGTTGCCCATAAATGGGTGCCGAATACCGCATCGACGTGATCTATGGCTCCTGATTCAATAATTGGCTTAGCTCCACCTGGTGCATATTCCTCTGCATGCTGATGTAAAAATACAATGGTTCCTGGAAGTTGATCTTGATATTCTTTCATAACCTTTGCCAGTATTAGTAAGGTAGCGGTATGGCCGTCATGCCCACAAGCGTGCATGACACCATCAACTTTGGATTTGTAGGGAACATCCTTTTCATCTTGAATAGGGAGTGCATCAAAATCAGCACGTAACGCGATCGTTTTGCCTGCCTTTTTCCCCTTCAGGGTTGCGATTACACCGTTTCCCCCTACGTTTGTGTCACAAGGAATACCTAGCTCGTTATAATAATTAGCAATAAATGCAGCGGTTTTTGTTTCTTGAAAAGAAACCTCTGGATACTGATGCAAATGTCTACGTATATGAACCATTTCTGAATAGAGCTGATCAATGGACTGATGGACTTTTTCTAACAAGCAAAAGACCTCCTCGATGTTTTTTCACTTATTATAACATTGAAAAATATTTATTAGGCATGTATACATGAAAATTGAGGATAATTTCATGTATGGACGGATATATGTAAATACATATAGAGAAAAACCCCTACCTCCATTTCATTTGAGGTAGGGGTTAATCGCTAATAAATTTTGTTCCGAAAGCAAACTGTTTATTTATGATGCTAATCGAGGGTCAGCTAATAGACGCTCAATTTCCTCTTTATGTTGTGTTTCGTCAGTAATTAGATCCTCAAGCTTAACAACTAGCTCCGTATAACCTAAATTCTCCGCTTGCTTTTTACGTTTTTCATATCGTTCAATGGTAGCAGCCTCTGATTGAAGTGTGGCTTCTAATAAATCCTTTACTTCCGTAGGCTGAGGAATATCTGCAGCTTTTGTTGTCGGATTACCTCCAAGTGATTTTATTTTCTCAGACAAATATAAAGCATGACCTAATTCATCATTGATTTCTGCTTCAAAGAAAGGCTTGAGGGCTGAGCGGTATAATCCGTATACAACGGAAGCACTATAAGTATACTGTATGACAGCTGCATATTCATGCGATAAGTCTTCATTTAGTCCATCGATTAATAATTGTAGTTCTTTTTCCATTTATTACTCACCCTTTATAAAATTTGTTTGTTCTATAGATACATTTCCCTATCTGGTTTTTTTAAAACCTATTTTCATGTATTATAAATAGAAATAGGAGGGATAAGCATGCAGTATAGCCGTAAATATATCCTTCTACTTTTAATGATAGCTCTGTGTATTAACGGTTGGTGGATATATCAAATCATGAATCATAAACTTCCTTATCTAGACCAATGGACAAGGGATCCTGTCATCGGATTAGAAGAAGATTCCATACTTTATGAGGTTTTCCGTTTTCTTACAGATTTAGGCTCTTGGCCATTCACTATTCCATTCGTGATTATTATGGCAGTTGTATTTTGGTTCCTCTATCAGGATTGGTTACCAGCTGTAATACTTAGTGGTGGCACACTCTTAACGCATTACATAAACGTTGCGATCAAACATCTTGTTGATAGAGAAAGACCTAGCATATTAGTTGCCGCAAATGCAGAAGGTCATAGTTTCCCTTCAGGCCATGCCATGATACCGATGGTTTGTTATGGTTTATGCGCTTATTTTCTATCTCAACGATTACAATCGTCCAAGAGGCGGTTTATCATTGAATTTTTCTTTGCTATGCTCATATTTTTAATAGGAATAAGCCGTTATATTATTAATGTCCATTATTTAACAGATGTGCTCGCTGGGTTTCTTATTGGTTTTCTTTGTTTACTAGTGAGTATTAATCTCTACCAGTGGTTACAAAAGAAACGCTGTTATCCGTCTCGAGGCTGAATTAAAAGCATCCTTTGGAAGGTTTCTCTCGTTTATAAATATAAGTAAGCTAAGAATAGTTCGAATTTGACGAGGGGGAGTTTTTTCAATGGATGCTACAGTACAACAAAATCAACAAGAAGGTTTACCGATATTTAAAAATCGTAATTTTATATTATTATTTATTGGATCATTGTTTTCTGCACCAGGATATTATGTCTATTTAATTGGTGCAGAATGGCTTATGCTCTCATTAGATGACAATCGATTTTATTTTGGGATGTTATTCTTCGCAGCCTCTGTACCACGGTTATTATTATTGACAGTTGGAGGAATAGTAGCAGATCGCTTTAATAAGCGTACGATTTTATTTATTTCTGATTTTACAAGGGCAATTTTAATTTTCGTTTTACTATTATTTTTATTTATGGATGCGGTCACCGTATGGCACTTAATTGTGCTTGCTGCATTATTTGGCATTTCCGATGCTTTTAGTTACCCAGTTATTAATTCACTAACGCCAATGATCTTGGAAAAAGAGCAGTTACAGCGAGGTAATTCTCTTATTCAAATGACGACACAGATTAGCCCGATTTTAGGACCTGCACTAGGCGGAACATTAATAGCGTTACTTGGGTTTAAAGGCGTTTTTTCTGTAGCATTTGTCATGTTACTTATCGCTTCTTTGACTGTATTATTTATGCGATTGAAGCAAGCGGACGCGACAGGGGAGAAGAAGACACCGTTGGAGGATTTAAAGGAAGGCTTCTCCTACGCTAGAAAAAATGAACTGATTATGTCCATTGTTTTTACTGCATTCTTCTTGAACTTCTTTTTTACAGGGCCATTTTCAATAGGGATGCCTATCATTGTAAAGGACATTTTTGCTGGTAATGCAATTAGCTTGGCCACTGTACAAACAGCAATGGGGATAGGTGCATTGATTGGTGCTATTTTCCTAGCATCGATAAAGCTAAAAAAGCAGGGATTAACTGTCATTATTAGTTTAATCGTATTAGGAGTTATCTATACTTCTATCGGTATGTCATCCTATCTTTACCTAACTGCTGGCTTAGTTGCTAGCCTGGCATTCCTTTTACAATTAGTAAACATACCAATCATGACGATTTTACAAAAGTCGACGGAGAAACGAATGCTTGGCAGAATGATGAGTCTATTAATGACTGTATCAACAGGACTTGTTCCAATCTCTTATGTTATTACATCATTATTAATTGCTGTCGGCGTGTCGATACAGACAATTATTATCGTCAGTGGAATCGTCGTTATGTTCATTGCCATATATAATTTAAAGAACAAGAAACTACGAACATTAATCTCTTCATAAAAGGGTGAACAGAATGAAAAATATGGTGCGCTATTTTATTGCGATTACTTTCATTGCAATAGGCGTCATGCTCGTATTAGCTAATATTGGAGTAATTCATTTCAATTTTTCTTTGGCTTGGTCATATATTTATCCAATATTTTTCATCGTAATTGGATTAAAGTGGTTATTTGATTTTTTAAAAAAAATTGGGGGGAGCTGGATCTTTGGCTCCTTTTTTATCCTATTCGGAACGTTACTTCTATTGGATCGATTCGAAATCATTTCCTTTACATTTGGGGATATATTTAAGTTATGGCCATTATTAATTATTTATATTGGCTTTATGCTTGTAGGTAGAAAAAAAATGAAGGTTGAATATAAAGGAGATCATGGGGATCATACCTCTATGTTTTCGTTTGGTAGTCATGAATTTATTAATCAGAATTGGAAAGTAGAGCCAATGAAGCTAAGTAACTGGGCTGGTGATTTCTACTTTGACTTTTCCAAGGCATTTATTCCAGATAAAGAAATACCGATAACCATTCATTCACTCGCAGGTGATGTAACAATTCTAATGCCTGAAAGTGTTGAGTTCAAGGTGTACGCTTCTGTGAAGGCAGGGGAAGTAAATGTTATTGGTCAAACGGCAGAGGGGATTAATCGTTCCTTAACCTATGAAACAAAAGCTTATGATACATCCCTTCGAAAAATTGACTTTAATATCAAATTAAAAGCTGGATCGATTCGAATAGATTATGTGTAGGAGGTTAACCACATGAATCAGCGGTTTGCTAGTATTCGTTACAGTTATATTCGTTCACATATATATGGATTGTTTCTAACATGTGTAACGATTTTATCTATATTACTCTCTATCTATGTATTATTTCATCCAAATTGGTTATCTGCTGCAAGTATATTTTTATTTATCTCGTTATATATTGGATTAGCACTAATTATTTCGGTATATGCAGGGTTTAAGTCTGGTGGAGATGTTAAGGATCGTTTTGACTATCTTTCTGTACAAATCACCCAATTTGCTAATGGTAATTATACGACAAAAGTTTATTTTAACGAAGGAGACGAGATTACGCGTATTGGTAATGAAATGAATGAGCTCGGTGAAAAATTACAAAATCAAGTACGTTCCTTACAACGAATGGCGGATGAAAAGTCTGAATTTGCTAAATCAGCACATAAAGCAGCTGTTATAGAGGAAAGGCAGCGAATTGCTAGAGATTTGCATGACGCAGTCAGTCAACAGCTATTTGCGTTAACGATGTTATCGGAAGCGGCGATTAAGCAATTTGACAAACACCCAGAAAAAGCAAAAACACAAATGATTGAAGTGTCTAAAGCCGCACTTCAATCACAGGCAGAAATGCGTGCATTGTTATTGCACTTACGTCCCGTATACCTTTCTGGAGAGTCATTGTCAGATGGTATTTCTAAATTAATAAATGAATTACAACAGAAAAGCAATATTGAATTCCATATTAGTATTCCTAATCAGTTATCGGTTTCTTCAACAATTGAAGAACAAGTTTTCCGAATAGTTCAAGAATCATTATCAAATATCTTGCGTCATGCAAATGCAACCGAAGTACGTATTGATATTGCGAAACGATCCAATGAGTTATTTATGCATGTTCGTGATAACGGAAAAGGCTTTGATGTATTACATGAAAGAAAAACATCCTATGGATTAAAAACAATGAAAGAGCGTAGTGAAGAGCTAGGAGGGACATTCTCTGTTCGTTCTAATTTACAAGAAGGAACTTACATTGATATTCGAATTCCGTGTTAAAGGGGGAATGAGGCGATGATACGAGTGGTTGTTGTAGACGATCATGAAATCGTGAGGAAGGGATTAACTGCATATTTGCAAACAGACGATGCTATAGATGTAGTAGGGGAAGCTTCAAGTGGTAATGAAGGAGTAGAACTTATTCGTGAAACCAAGCCAGATGTCGTGTTAATGGACTTAATTATGGAGGATGGAACTGGTATTGATGCCACACAGAAAATCATGGCTACGAATCCTCCATGTAGGATCATTATCTTGACAAGTTACTATGATGATGAGCAGGTATTTCCAGCACTAGAAGCAGGTGCTTTTAGCTATCTATTAAAGACATCTTCAGCTACTGAGATTACGGACGCAATTAAAAAGGCTGCTGCAGGTGAAACAGTGATTGAGCCGAAAGTAGCTGGAAAAATGATGTCGAGCTTTCGTTCTGTTGAAAAAAAACGGCATGATGAATTAACAGAACGTGAATTAGAGGTGTTATTATGTATTGGCAATGGAATGACCAATCAAGAAATTAGTGAGAAATTATTTATTGGTATTAAAACGGTAAAGACACATGTGAGTAATATTTTATCTAAACTAGAGGTCCATGATCGTACACAAGCTGCTGTGTATGTTCATCGTAATCATTTGTCAGGTAATTAACTAGCAAATTTCATAAAATTGTCACAGAATAGGAGTGATTTTAAGCTAGCCTTTTGTCATTCACCCCCTAGATTTGTATAATACATATGTAGTAAACTAATAGGATAGTATTCGATAGTGCGATAAGACTGACTTTATAGTTCCTTGACTGCATATTATCCACTGTTGTGCTTTTAAAGGGTGCTTACTTATAAAGAACAGTATTTTGGTGTCGATCCTATCAAAAAAGAAAGGACTTCTTCGATGGGGAAAATTTCTAAAAGAGCAGAGAATTTATTATTACTTATTTGGGCTCAGGCTTTTATTGCACTGCTAGGAAGCTTATTTTTTTCAGAAGTTATGAACTATGAACCGTGTGAGCTTTGCTGGTTTCAGCGCATATTAATGTATCCATTAGTCATTATCTATGGTGTTGCAGCAGTAAAGAAAGACCTTTCCATTGCTTTGCCCGGATTAATTATGAGTGGAATTGGAATGTTTGTTTCAACCTACCACTATTTGGTGCAAAAGTTACCAGCATTGCAGGATACAGGAGGAGCTTGTGGTCTTGTTCCGTGTAACCTTACTTATGTAAACTACTTTGGTTTTGTATCCATACCGTTTTTAGCAGGTACTGCATTCATCATTATTTTTGTGTTACACCTTATTTTATGGAAAGAGCAAAAGGAGATGAAATAAGTGAAGAAAAAAATGCTAGTATTTATTGGCGTTATCGTACTATTATTTGCCGGTCTATATTTTGTTATTGATTATAAAAATAATAAAACGGTTGAGTCAAATGAAAATCCTTATGGTGACAAGGAGCTTCATCAAGGGACAATTGATCAGTTAGATGATCCAAATTACGGGAATCAAATTCTACCAGATGACTTAAGTCAAAAGGTGGAGAGTGGCGATCCAGTTACTGTCTATTTTTATGATCCATTATGTGTACATTGTCAGAATACAACGCCTTATCTTGTGCCATTGGCTGAAGATAATAACGTGGATATGAAAAAAATGAATCTTCGTGAATTTAATGATCAGTGGAGTGCGTATGGAATAGAATCAACGCCAACCTTAATTCATTTCGAAGGTGGTAAAGAAGTAGCTCGTATTGTAGGAGATAAAGGGGAAGAAAATTTTCAATCGTTTTTTGATCAATATGTAAAAAACTAGTAAGTCATGTATTTTTTTCATAATCATGGTTTAACAGTTATAAAAAATTAGTAAACGAGAGCAAGCAACTGTATGACAGTTAGCTTGCTTTTCTTATAAGTTAAGAAAGTATAAAATCAGTGCAATGACTGGTTAAGCCAAGTAGTTATTTTGAAATGTTTGATGTATATTGGGCAATGCTCCGACTAATTACTTCGCTTTCCACGGGCGCGGCCTCAACTAACTTTGCAAAGAAGAACACGTTGCAAAGTGGATTTTCGGCTCGCGCTAATCCCGCAGGAGTCTACGTAATTAGTCTCCGCTATGAGAAAGTGCAACAATTCTTGTCATAAGAAATAGGTTGACTTTTTTTACAATGGGTAAAGTGAAAATCGCTATCCGTGAGTATAAAAACAGCTGTGTTACTTCATGCTAGCGTTGTAGAGCCTGATGATAGCGAAGGCCGGTCGCTTCAACTCCTGTGGGAAATGTTTGACCTGAAGATCCACTTTTTTGAGCGGGTTTTGCTAAAAAAGTTAGCTGAAGGACAAACCCCACGGAAAGGGAAGTGGGCAAGCCGGAGTGGTGGTCAAGCAAGCAGTAGCTATTATTCCATAATAGCTACTAGAGGAAGTGTAAATCTGAGCATTTAGTGATAAGGACTGAGCGAATTTTGCTCCGTTTTTCTTATGGTTTAGAAAGAGGCTGTATTCCACATATAGCTGGCAGTAATCCCCCACTTCAAGTAATAAGGTGAAATCTCAATATAGGTAAGTGGGGCGGCTGCCAGTAAATGTTCGATTGGTTTAAAGGCTTTTAGGTCACCCTTGTGGTACATAGAATATGTGCTATAAATTTTAGAGAAAGGTCCGTATCGACAAAAGCAGTGTATATTCGCTGCGGATTCAGAAACGACTATTCTTGAAAATTACTGTATAAAGTGAAACTTCCATCATTAGGTGTTTTGTTTATCCCCAATAATGGTTGTGAATATCAAAGGTATCTAAGCAAAGACAACATAGAGGAAGTTCCATTAATTACGGATTATAACGAGGGAATCTACAAGTGTTCATATGGGCATAGAATATGCCCAACCTACTATGGGAAAGGCAATCGTGTAAAAATCCCCGGAATTCGTGACCTCACGAGGATGCTGAATAACTGTCCATAGAAAGGTATTTTATTCCAACTGTGTTGAAAATGTCATCTTCTGAGACCTCCCCAGTTTAGTATATCCTTATTCGTCACTTAACATATGATACGTAGTAAGGAATGGTCTATCTGCGAAATAAGCCGGTGGTTTTGTTGATTGTCCTTTATGGGATTGCTTAAACTGATCCGAGTTTTTCCAGTTTTCAAAATCTTGTACTGACTTCCATTGTGTGAATACAACGTACGTATTCCCTTTTTTGGGCTTTAACAACCGGAATGCTTGAAAGCCAGGCATCATGTCTACTTCGTGTTTACGTTTTTTAAAACGATCCTCGAATACTGGCTGCCCCTCTTCCGTTACTGGAATATTATTCATAACGACATATCCCTCTTCCTGTAAATTTCCTTTGTGGATTAGAATGTCGTATTCTCTTCCTGATGCAAATATGCTTTTCTTTTCATCTTCATAATAGGCAAGTGATCCTGAATTTGAACTCATGATCCAAAGTTGTTTATCCGTATGTTTTTCTTCAAGCTTCTTTAGAAAATCTGCAGTTCCATTAGTCATAAAAGCTTTCATTATATTTCCCCTTTCTTGAATGCTCTTATAGTCATCATACCCTATACAGATACTAGTTAGTCAATATCTTTTCTTATTAAATCTTACACGTGGAAAAATAAATATTTGTCAATTTAGAAAATATGCTATGCTATACACTAGGAAAGGTGGAAGCACTATGAAACTTTCTAAAAACGTGTTAATTACGGTCCCCATTCTTTTGGTTTTATCTATATGTCTTATTTTTTTTGTTGCTCATGGAACACCATGGGGGATGGCCAATGCCAAAGCTAGTTTTAGGGATTATTTAGAAGCTAAATACGATAGCAACTTCCTTATTAAAGAACTTTCTTTTGATGTGATGCATGGAGCGTATCATGCTACTGCATATGAGGTCAGTGAACCTGAATTATTGTTTTATGTTGGTGAGAATATCGCCGACAAAAAAATTAGTGATGCATACGATATTGAGAAAATAACTCAAGCAGCACAAGCTGATGTAACTGCCATTTCGACATGCATCTTTCCAAAGCTAAGATTTCTGTTGAACTAATATCACTACAAGCTAAAGAGCTTGAGATAAATGTTTGGACAGAATATAAAGTAGAAGAATCAGTGAAGGAGAAAATTTTAGAAGAAATTATAAATAATGGTTATCTAACAAATCAGTTAATCTTTAATCGTGATTAAAACAAACTCTGCTTTGCTATAGGGGTTGTTTTTTGTTTGCATTCACATAAATCTTTCTTTAGAATCTATTTGAAATAATTATTAATTAATATGAAGTATAAAACTTTAAGATTGTAGATTTGTGTCGTATAATGTAGGTGTGAATGTGTAGAGGTGAACAAATGAGCAGAATAGAAAGAAGGAAGTCCAAGCGTTCCCACCTTGTTCGTAAATTAAAGGTAATACTTTATAGCTGTCTATTTATTATTTTTATTGGATTCTTAAGTTTTGCTGCCATTGTATTTGCAGGTAGGCTAGTAGTTGATGATGAGAAATTTTTATTAAATGCTACAACTACGATTGAAACTGAGGATGGAGAAATCATAGGTCGATTATACAATGAGAACCGCACCCTTGCTTCACTTGCTGATATCCCAAAGCATGTTCAAGAGGCGTTTATTTCGATTGAAGATAAGCGGTTTTATGGTCATGCTGGTGTCGATTTCCGTTCTGTGTTTCGGGCGATATACAAAGATATTATTGCAATGAGTAAAGTGGAAGGAGCTAGCACCATCACACAACAGCTTGCTAAGAACCTGTTTCTCACGAATGATAAAACATGGTTACGTAAGACGAAAGAAGTGATGGCAGCTGTTTACCTAGAACAAACACTTCCTAAGGAACGCATTCTTGAATTGTACTTAAATGAAATTTATTTTGGACAAGGGGTATATGGTGTAGCAACTGCTGCAAATTATTACTTTTCCAAACCAATTGAAGAATTAACGATTGCCGAAGGAGCTTTGCTGGCAGGGCTTGCTAAGGCACCAAATGGGTATTCTCCAATAAACCACCCTGACAAGGCTAAGGATAGACGTAATACTGTTTTAAGATCGATGGAGGATGCAGGTGTAATTACTACAGAACAGCGCGTTAAAGAGGAACAGAGATCTCTTGGGTTAGATGTGAATAAATGGGATCCAAAACCATGGGCTGCGAGCTATGTTGACTTTGTCATGAAGGAAGCCGCAGCTGAGCATGATCTATCATTGGAAGAACTGAAGCGCGGAGGCTATCGAATTATTGTAAATATGAATGATACTGCACAAAAAGTAGCATATGATCAGTTTAAAAACGAGAATTATTTCCCAGGTAATACTGCTGGTACACAAGGAGCCTTTGCTATGATGGAGCAGAAAACCGGAAAGATCGTATCCATTATCGGAGGTAGAGATTATCAACTAGGTGACCTGAACCGTGCTACAGTATCAAGACAACCAGGTTCGACGATGAAGCCTATTGCAGTATATGGACCAGCTATGATGCAAAAAGAAAAATTTCAGCCTTATACACTTATACCAGATCAAGAAATTGATTATGATGGTTATACGGCCAAAAATTATGACGACAATTATGAAGGAGCTGTTTCTATTTATGATGCAGTCATTCACTCAAAAAATGCACCGGCTGTTTGGCTTTTAAATGAGATTGGCATCACAAATGCTAAGCAATATTTAAGCAAACTAAACCTTTCTATAAAGGATGAAGGACTTGCAATTGCCTTAGGAGGACTGACGGAGGGAATAACCCCCATTGAGCTAATGGAAAGCTATAGCGTTTTTCCACGGAAAGGAAAAGTGATCGAATCGAATGCGATAGACCGTATCTATAATCGTAATCAAAAGCTATTATTCCATGCTAAGCCAAAGTCTACGAAAGTGTTTGATTCCCAGGTTGCCTGGAACATGACGGAGATGCTTATAGAAACAGTGGCCAGTGGAACTGCAAGTGCTGGAGATTTTTCTAAAGCATTAGCTGGAAAGACAGGGTCGACACAACATTTGCAAGTCAAAGGAAAGACAAAAGATGCGTGGTTTGCCGGTTATACACCAGAATACGTCATGGCATTATGGATGGGATATGATAAATCGGATAAGGAGCATTACTTAACTGGTGGTAGTGAATACCCAACAAGGCTTGTAAAAAGCATTTTAACGGAGTTGGATAAACAGGATTCACTTGTCCAGTCATTTACAAAACCAGAAAAGGTTACAGCTGTTCCGAAGCCGATAGTCCTCCCTGAAATCAAGAATTTACAAGCTAGTTATTCCTTTGGGAGTATATCACTAGTAAGGGGTAAGCTGACATGGGAGGGGTCTACGGATAAACGTGTCATCTATCGAATTTACCGTGATAAAGCTGGCATAGATGAGCGAATTGGCGAAGTTGAAGGTGTTACAGAATTTACGATCGATGACGCATTATTTAGATCGAAAAGGTATTATATTGTTCCTTATAACCCATTAACAAAAGTAGAAGGTAAACGCTCTAAATCAGTACAATTAACGTGGTAATTTAGACAAATTCATGACAATCAGTAAGCATTACTATACAGGTTTACTATTAATCGATATAGTTATTAGTGGCTAATGAAGTACGTGAAAAGGATGGATGGTATGTCAAAGAAAATAAATGATACGATAATTCGCGCATATAAGGGGGAAGTTACCGATTATACACCAGCTTGGTTTATGCGTCAGGCGGGGAGATCCCAACCAGAATACAGGGCTCTAAAGGAGAAGTATTCATTATTTGAAATTACGCATCAACCAGAATTATGTGCCTATGTTACTAGATTGCCCGTTGAAAATTATGGCGTGGATGCTGCGATTTTATATAAAGATATTATGTCGCCATTACCTGCTATTGGCGTCGATGTTGAAATTAAATCGGGAATTGGTCCAGTTATTCATAATCCAATTACATCTTTTCATGATGTAGAAAAGCTTGGTGCAATTAATCCGAAAGCAGATGTTCCATACGTGTTGGACACAATTCGCCTATTGACAGAAGAGCAGCTAGATGTGCCTTTAATTGGATTTAGCGGTGCCCCGTTTACGTTAGCTAGTTATATGATCGAAGGCGGACCTTCTAAAAATTACAATAAAACGAAAGCATTCATGTATCAGCAAGCAGATGCATGGTTTGCTTTAATGGACAAACTATCAGATATGGTGATAGCGTATGTGGATGCCCAGGTTGAAGCGGGAGCTCGAGTTATTCAAATCTTCGATTCCTGGGTAGGTAACTTAAATGCTGCTGATTATCGTGTGTTTATAAAACCAGTAATGACGCGTATTTTCTCCGAGTTGAGAAAGCATCAAGTACCACTAATCATTTTTGGGGTTGGTGCACGGCACTTATTACTTGAATGGAATGACTTGCCGGTGGATGTTATTGGTTTGGATTGGCGTACCTCAATTGCTGAAGCTAGACAAATCGGGGTAACCAAAGTAGTCCAAGGAAATCTTGATCCAACGATTCTACTAACGAATTGGGAAATGATTAAAACGAAAACCAAAACTATTCTGGATGAAGGCCTTGCAGATGGCAATCATGTATTTAACCTTGGTCACGGGGTTACGCCGGATATCAAACCGGCTACATTAGAAAAACTGACGGCCTTTATTCATGAATATACAGGAAAGAACAAATAATCTTTAAGCAAGAAATCTAAATGAAGAGGTGCTTGGTAATGGGAAAACAAAAATTGGGATTATTAGTAATGGCTTATGGAACACCTTATAAAGAGGAGGATATCGAACGTTATTACACGCATATTCGCCATGGGAGAAAACCAGATGAAGCTGCATTACAGGATTTAAAAGATCGTTACAAAGCAATTGGCGGAATTTCTCCATTAGCAAAAATAACAGAGCAGCAAGCAGCGGCATTAGAAGAAAATTTAAATGCTTTACAGGATGAAGTTGAATTTAAAGCTTACATCGGTCTAAAGCATATCGAACCATTCATTGAGGATGCTGTACAGCAAATGGCAAATGATGGTATTGAGGAAGCTGTTTCCATTGTATTAGCTCCTCACTATTCTACCTTTAGTGTTAAATCTTATAATCAACGAGCGAATGATGAAGCTGCTAAGCATGGCGTGACATCCATTACTTCTGTAGAAAGCTGGTATGACGAGCCAGGATTTATTAAGTATTGGGCAGATCAAATATCTGCTGTCTACGATAAAATGACAGAGGATGAGCGTGAAAAAGCAGTCCTAATTGTTTCAGCACATAGCCTGCCAGAAAAAATCTTGCAAAATGGTGACCCATACCCACAACAGTTAGAAGAAACAGCGAAGTTAATTGCTAAAGAAACGGGTATTCGTAATTATGAAATTGGTTGGCAAAGTGAAGGGAATACTCCTGATCCTTGGCTTGGACCTGATGTACAAGATCTAACAAGAGATCTTTATGAGCAAAAGGGATATCGTACATTTGTCTATGCGCCTGTCGGCTTTATTGCGGATCATTTAGAAGTACTATTTGATAATGATTATGAATGCAAAGTAGTTTGTGACGAGCTAGGAGCAACATACTATCGTCCGGAAATGCCGAATGTTCATCCCCAGTTCATTCGTACATTGTCTGAAGTTGTTTTGAAAAAAGTAAAGCGTGAAGTACAATGAAGCCAACCAAGACGATTGCAATTGTGGGTGGCGGAATAACAGGCTTATCTGCTGCCTACTATTTACAAAAAGAGATAAAAGCAAAAAATCTACCCTATGAGATTAAGCTAATTGAAGCAAATAGCCGCTTAGGTGGAAAAATAAAAACCTTGAGACGTGATGGGTTTACGATTGAACAAGGTCCGGATTCACTTCTTGTCAGAAAACAGCCTGCTGTTAAACTTGTGGAAGAATTAGGGTTACAAGAGCAAATCGTCCGTAATGCAACAGGACAATCCTATATATTGGTTAATGATAGATTACATAAGATGCCTAAAGGAACGTTTATGGGAGTTCCAAAGGATATCGGACCGTTACTCACTTCTAAGTTAATTTCACCAAAGGGTAAGGCTCGCGCGTTATTTGATTTGGTATTGCCTAAAGGGAAACAAAAGGACGATCAATCACTAGGTGCTTTTTTCCGCCGTCGATTTGGAAATGAGTTATTAGTAAATCAAATTGAGGCATTATTATCTGGAATTCACTCTGGGGATATTGACCAAATGAGTTTAAAGGCAACCTATCCGAACTTTTATCAATTGGAGCAAAAATATGGTAGTGTAATAAAGGGCTTGCAGAAAACGATGCCAAAGGCGGATAAGCGTAAAAAGAAAAATCCAGAAGGCGTATTCTTTTCCTTTACAAATGGATTGGAAACACTTGTGAATCGTTTGGAAGAAGTACTTGACGACGACATCATCTCCTTGCAAACATCTGTTGATCATGTGGAAAAAAAGGAGCATGGGTACCATTTGTTACTAAGCAATGGAAATGTGTATAAAGCTGATGCAATCATCATGGCTACACCGCATTTTACAATACCAAAAATTTTTAGCCAGTATGATTTCTTTAAACCATTTACTACTGTTCCATCTACATCTACAGCAAATGTTGTTTTAGCATTCGATCAGTCAGCTATTAAAAAGGATATTAATGGTACAGGCTTTCTAGTGTCAAGAAGCAGCGATTATCAAATCACAGCTTGTACATGGACGCATAAGAAATGGCCAACAACGACACCTAAAGGAAAGATCTTACTACGGTGCTATGTAGGGAGACCAAATGACGAGTCTGTAGTCGACTTATCTGACGATGAATTGACGGATGTTGTTTTAAATGATTTAAATAAGACCATGAAAATTAAAGCAAAGCCAGAGTTTCGCGTCATTACTCGATGGAAGAATTCACGACCGCAATATACTGTAGGACATTTGGAGCGTCTTTCTGAAGTGCGTAATGAGGCTAATAAACATGTACCAGGAGTGTTTTTAACAGGATGTTCCTTTGATGGGGCTGGTATTCCCGATTGTATTGAACAAGGTGAGCAAACCGCACAAGATGTCATATCATTCTTACAGTAATCATATATACAGTGGGCCGGATAGAAGCTGAAATTCTATTCGGCTTTTTTAGTCTAGGAAATTATAAAATTTGCCCAAGTGGATAAAGATGGGCGTGTTGAGCCTCGTCCAGCTCCAGCGCCTAGAAACTACGCGACTTCACGAACCGCCCTAATCTAAGTCAACATCGGCTCGCAAGCTCTATCTCCGTTGACTCGCTCCAGTCGCTAGGCTTCTAATCAGGCGCTTGTGCTTTTGTTTTAAGGAGAAAACCTCTGGCTGGGGGCTAGAGAGCTTATAGCTTGGCAATAAAAACTCACTTTATGGTAGGTTAAAGCTGTTGGTTTCTGGTGATTTTGATTTATCCACATTACAAAGGTCGACGGTATCGTAAATAATACGTGGGGGTGAAGGCAAAACCCCCACTGATGGAAATAGCACTTACAAAGATTATTTCTTTATCAAGAATTAAATGATAACATTATCTAGCTGGATGATCACAATCGTCACATAAATTACCGTAGCAATCTGCTTTCTCAACCATTTCATGACCACATTTACTACACTTTTTCTTAGGTAGATTTCTAAAAAACTCCATGACGTTTATCATGTGATTCCTCCTCTTGATTGAATTAAACTCATTGTAATATAACAGTATTCAATTAGTCAATACTGTGTTACAACAAAATAAAAAATAGGAGTGTATGCTTATGAAATTTACTGTTATTGGCTGCTGGGGTGGGTATCCTGCGCCAAATGGAGCAACTTCATGCTATTTACTAGAAACGAGAGGTTATAGCATGGTGCTAGATATGGGTAGTGGAGCTTTATCAAAATTGCAACAGTTTAAAGCAATTTCAGATTTGGACGTTGTCCTATTGTCTCATTATCATTACGACCATATCGCTGATATTGGAGTTCTACAGTATGCAAGATTGGTCAACTATTATATAACAGGAGTAGGCCGTGTATTACCCATTTTTGCACATACAGAGGATAGAGACGCATTTGATTCATTGACACATTCATTTACAAAGGGAATAGAATATGACCCAGCATTGCCTTTAAGCGTAGGACCGTTTACCATTACTTTTCTAAAAACGAAGCACCCAGTCCCTTGTTATGGAATGCGTATTACAGATGGTCAACATGTTATTGTATATACAGCAGACACTAGTTATCATATAGACTGGATTGATTTTGCGAAGAATGCAGATCTTTTGATTACAGATTGCAATCTTTATGCGGAACAAGATGGGACAAATGTAGGGCATATGACTAGTAGTGAAGGAGCATCAATTGCACAACAAGCTAATGTTAAACAGCTAATTTTAAGTCATTTGCCTCAGTACGGTGATAAGAATCAATTAAAAGAAGAGGCGGAACAGATTTATCAAGGTGTAATACAAATTGCAAAAGAAGGTTTGGTTTGGGAGCGCTAGGTTTATTTTTTGATTACTACTCTTATTTACATTAAACTAAAGCTATACCAAATACCTATTTTTATGTTGAAGGGAGTATAAACGATGAAGTTTATTGACAATAAAGGGATTACAGACCCATCAATTAATCTTGCACTTGAAGAATATGTATTGCAAAATTTTGGTGAGAAAGATACATATTTACTATTTTATGTGAATGCTCCATCTATTATTATCGGTCGGAATCAAAATACGATCGAAGAAATAAATACACAATATGTAGATGATAACGGCATTAAAGTCGTCCGTAGATTATCAGGTGGCGGAGCAGTATACCATGATGAAGGTAACTTAAACTTTAGCTTCATAACGAAAGATGATGGAAATAGCTTTCAAAATTTTGCTAAATTTACACAACCAGTGGTTGATGCTTTAAATAAACTTGGTGTGCCAGCTGAACTACAAGGGAGAAATGACCTTACTGTAGAAGGTCGGAAAATTTCAGGGAATGCCATGTATTCAACCAAAGGGAAAATGTTCAGCCATGGTACACTTATGCTGGATTCTGAAATAGAAAATGTTGTTTCTGCATTAAAAGTTAAAAAAGAAAAGATTGAGTCAAAGGGAATTAAGTCAATCCGTAGTCGTGTTGCTAACATTTCAGAATTTCTTGAGAAAAAAATTACCGTTGATGAATTTAAAGAGATTATTCTGCGACATGTATTCGACGTAGAGGATGTTGCTGATGTTCCGCGCTATGAGTTAACTGAGGAAGATTGGGAAAATGTCCATCAAATATCGCGTGAGCGCTATCAAAATTGGGAATGGAACTATGGGAAATCACCATCCTTCAACATTCAAGCATCACATAAATTCCCTGCTGGTCTTGTTGATGTGCGACTAGATGTTAAAAAAGGTGTCATTGGAAATTGTAAAATTTATGGGGATTTCTTTGGTATTGGTGAAATAAAAGTCATGGAAGAAAAGTTAGTAGGTGTTCGTCATAATCGCCAAGCTCTGGAAGAAGCATTGGCAAATGTTGATGTATCTCATTACTTAGGAAAAATTTCTAAAGATGATTTTATTAATTTAATTTATTAAATGAAGATAATTGTTAAGCCTAGGGCTTTTTAGAAGTTCAATTAGAGCCGTCATCTTTTCACGGACAGCTGCAGCTTTTACAGGAATCAAACTCGCTCCTAGCGGGATCTTCAGCAGTTGCTGCTTCCGCAGGGGCGACGGCTCCATTACTATCTATCTACTTTGTCTATTCGTTTTATAGAGAAAAAAAGAAATCCAACTAAGGATGTCTTTTTTTTGGCCTAATTTGCTTTTAACACAGTGATCTCCTTACTGTGAAGGAATAGAATTTGAATTTCTCACAATTTGTTAACGCTTGCACTTGAAATGATAAAAATCGTAATTTATACTAAAATAGTAAAATAATTCATATGTTTTTGAAGATAGAGGAATAGCCAAAGTAATGGGAAGTATTCTTCTATTAAAAAATGCTGCATAATGAATGATTATTCATTCATTATGCATGAGGAGGATTAGCAGTGAATTTAAGTGAACAATTAGCTGTTACTGCAAAAAAGTATCCTGACAAGACGGCATATGTGTTTCAACATAAAGAAACGTCTTATTTTGAACTGAATCATGCTGTTTCGCTATTTGCCTCTGGCCTAGCATCCTTAGGATACAAGAAAGGAGATCATGTTGCCTTAGTTGTTGGTAATAGTCCTTATTATGTCATTGGTCTGTATGGCGCGTTACGACTTGGTCTAGTTATTATTCCAATTAATCCTTTATATACATCAAGTGAAATGACATATATAGTGAAGAATGGAGATGTCAAGGCTGTTATTACAATGGATGTATTATTGGAAAAGTTTCATGCAATCGATGATCAATTACCTGCGATTAATCATTACATAGTCTGCGACTCCGAGAAAAACGTATCATCACCACTCTTTCTTCAAGAAAAAACAAAAGCATTTACTGAAATTTTAGCTCTTGGAGAAACAAGCTTTATAGACCCTTCTTTGGATCAAGAGGATTTGGCTATTATCCTATATACCTCTGGAACGACAGGAACACCTAAGGGAGCGATGCTCTCACATAAAAACTTATATTCTAATGCAAAAGATACAGCAGATTATTTAACAATAAATAATCAAGACCGTGTGATTGCTGCATTACCTATGTTTCACGTTTTTTGTTTAACGGTTTCGTTGAACGCTCCATTAATGAATGGTGGAACAGTACTGATTTTGCCTAAATTTTCACCTACGGATGTGTTTCAAGTTAGTAAACAATATCAAGCCACGATTTTCGCTGGTGTACCTACAATGTATAATTACTTGGTACGAAGTGGGAAAGAGATGGTAGATCATTTTTCTACGATTCGTTTATGTATTTCTGGCGGCGCATCTATGCCTGTGGCTCTTTTAAAGTCCTTTGAGGAGATCTTCCATGTGAAGGTTTCAGAAGGGTACGGGTTATCTGAGGCCTCACCAGTAACTTGTTTTAACCCATTGGATCGTCCGCGCAAACCAGGATCTATTGGTAGAAGTATCCTTCACGTGGAAAACAAAGTAGTTGATGAGTTTGGCGAAGAAGTACAGGTGGGAGAAGTAGGCGAACTTGTTGTTCGTGGACCAAACGTTATGCTAGGCTATTATAAAATGCCGGAAGAATCGGCAATTGCTTTAAAGGATGGTTGGCTTTATACAGGAGATATGGCTCGAATGGATGATGAAGGGTACTTCTATATCGTTGATAGGAAAAAAGACATGATTCTTGTGGGTGGGTATAATGTATATCCAAGAGAAGTGGAAGAGGTTTTATACGCCCATCCAGGTGTTTCCGAGGTTGCTGTTATCGGTGTTCCCGATAGTCAAACTGGAGAGGCTGTATGCAGCTTCGTTGTGGTTAATGATTCTTCTATAACAGAGGACGAGTTATTGGAATACTGTGCTACCTATCTAGTAAAATATAAAATTCCTTCCACTGTTGAATTTCTTGAGGAATTACCTAAAAATACGACAGGAAAGATATTACGAAAAAATTTAAGATCGCATACACGAAATTGAGAAGAAAAAATGGCTGGGACAAGAGAATGAAGAAACAATTAAAAACGAAAACGAACGATGATTATTTTTGATTAATTATCGTTCGTTTTTTGATCAGAATCATTCATTTAGCACCTGAAATAAGCGAGACTCCGGCGGTAACAGCACGCGTCCGAAGATCCACGTATTAACGTGTTTTTCTTTACCAAAGTTAGCTGAGGCCGTGCCCGCGGAAAACGAATATAGTTTCACGGTGCGGCGATGATACTCCTATTGATAATATGATTATTCGTATTTTGAGTAAAGAAGTTGTGTTTTGTCCCAGCCTCTTTTTTGTTGTGGGATAAGACTGAACAAATAATGTATGGTTGTGTATAAATTGAGAGAGAATAGAGATAAGAGGTGATAAGGGATGAACTTATACGAAGATGAAGAGAAGGAGCTTGCTACTTTTACATGGTTAAATCCTGAGTTTGATGTATCTCAGAAACAGGAGCAAACCACTCCATCGCATTATGAATTAAAACATGAGGGTGATGCAGAAAACAATCGTTGAATTTTGTGAAGATATTGTTTTTATCTTCCATTTTCTCTATAATTTTGATAAATTAATATATAAGCCACTTTCTTTTCTTCGGAAAGGATGAGCATTTTAATGTTGAATTTGTATACATCTACACCAGAAATCACCCCACTGACTGTTGCTCTTGTTGCCCAACGTGATTCCAAAGATAACCCCATTACTATGGTATTAGAAGAAGAAGCTGAATATCCAGTCAGCTTTTCTCCTAGCAAAATTGTCGATCATGCTTGTAAGTTTTTTGGTGCAAGTTTAAAAGGTCGACAAGAGGGTACCAAAGATATCTGTGGAATTACACATAAAGCACCAATCACAATTGATCCAATTAGTGGCATGTATTTCTTCCCGACTACATCCCCTTCAAGCTCCAAATGTTCATGGATTGCACACTCCCATATTGATCAAGTTCTTAAAGCAGCTAATTATGGTACAGAAATCCTGTTTAAGAATGGCAAGCGTGTATTTCTTGATATCTCCTATGGTTCTGCGCTAAATCAGGTTCAACGAACTGCGCAGTTTCGCTATCTTTTAGATAATCGTATTAGGTTTTTGCAGAAGCATATTGATCGGACTGCCCCTTTTCCATTAATTCCTCAAGAATAGTTAGGACTTTTTTTCGAATAGCAGGGTTAAAATAATTCCGTTTTTCCTCACGACCTCGGCAGAGGAATAAATACGAAGAAAATGAATCATTTTTTTCTAATGTAACGACCTTTATTTGTTTATGAAGCATAGTACTTCGTAACACTCTGCGTTCATTGACTGCTTCTGCCTCCATTCTTTTCAAAAGTCCCATATAATGCTCTGTGATTTTAAACGCTCCTTTTTGGAAATGTTGCATGTCTTGTTGTATAACGACCATGGCCATCGATAGGAACAGAAAGCGAGAAGCAATCGTTAATTCTTCTTCGTTTAGATAGCGCATGACAATCTCCCTCCTTGACAAGAACGTTTGTTCTTGTTCATAGTATATGCAAAAATTAATAAACTAATCAATGGTAACTATTAGAAATGAAAAGAAAGTGGCAAATTAAGGATATGACTATGCATAATTAGATGTTTACATTAAAATAAAAATAGATAGACTTAAAAATAGGATAAAGTGACATTTACATATTGAGGAGATTTTACTACATGTATTTATTAGACATCCAACTTTCGGATTGGAAAACAATGATTGAAAATGACAATTTCGATGAATATATTATGCACTTGCTTCATAATTACGAGAATTTAGGGCCACTACCAGGGATATTGTTGCCATTCATTGAAGCGTTTCTCCCTTTTCTTCCATTGGTTGTATTTGTATTTGCCAATGCAGCGGCATATGGGTTGCTTGAAGGCTTTTTATTATCATGGGCAGGGTCAGCACTGGGCGCTATCTTAGTATTTTTAGTCATTCGCAAGCTTGGTAATAAACGAATTTTTAAAACGATTCGAGGGAATAAACAAGTAAAGAAAGTGACAACCTGGTTGGAGCGACATGGATTTGGACCACTTTTCTTATTAATGTGTTTTCCTTTTTCACCATCCTCTGTCATCAATGTTGTTTCAGGCTTGTCGAAAATTAGTAAGCAACAGTTTATTCTTGCTGTAATTATGGGGAAATCGGTGATGATCTTTTCCATTGCTTATGTAGGCTCAAGTATTATGGAATTTGCTAAAAATCCGGTGAAGACTATAATTGTTGGAGGTTGCATCGTCCTTTTTTGGATTATTGGTAAGTATATCGAGAAGCGTTTGCAGAAAAAGGCGCTTGAAAAAGATGAAATAGGCTCTGAAAAGGGTTAAGACACTGTCCTCCAGGGTATGATGTAAAGAGAACATACTCTGGAGGAAGGTTTGGCATGAAAAAAATAAAATATCGAAAAGTGATTCCACTTGTATTGCTTGGGATCATAGTTGCGATGGTATTCCGTTCTGTGATTTTTGCTAGTTATGTTGTAGACGGAGAATCCATGCAGCCAACATTAAACGATGGTAACTTATTAATGGTTAATAAAGTCGTCTACGATCTAACGGATGTGGATCGTTTTGATGTCATCGTGTTTCACGCTAATAAACAGGAGGACTATGTAAAACGTGTAATAGGTGTTCCTGGGGATGAAATAAAATATAAGGACGATAACTTATATATAAATGGAAAATATGTAGAAGAACGATTTTTAAGTGAGTTCGTTCAGGCAAGTAATGGAAAACCATACACCAAAAACTTTACCTTAGAAGAAATTACGGGTAAAACAGAGGTTCCAGAAGGAAAACTATTTGTAATGGGCGATAATCGTGATAATAGTCTGGACAGCAGATCGTTTGGGTTTATTTCACAAACACAGCTTGTAGGGAAAGTAGATGTGAAATATTGGCCGCTTTCTCAAGCAAGTTTAAGCCTTGGCAAATAGTTATGTAGTAGCTCTCATCTTTGGTAAAATAAAAGGATGAGAGCTTTTTAAATTGGAGAAGGAAATGGGGGAAACATTATGGGACTCCGTTTTATTACTGGACGAGCAGGAACGGGGAAAAGCGGCCGTTCATTGGATGAGATGAAAGCCAAATTAATTCAGGAACCACAAGGTCCACCTATATTCTATATCGTTCCAGATCAAATGACATTTCAACAGGAGTATACACTGTTTAATGATAAAGATATTCGCGGGAGTATTCGTGCTCAAGTAGCAAGCTTTTCAAGGCTGGCTTGGAGGGTGCTGCAGGAAACAGGAGGCGGGACGAAGCAGTTTATTAGTACGGTTGGTATTCAAATGATGCTACGCAAAATTATAGAAGAAAAACAAGATGAGTGGCATGTTTTCCAAAAAGCAATGGAAAAACAAGGTTTTTTACATCAATTAGAAACAATGATAACGGAGTTTAAGCGATATACCATTACACCAGAGCTATTGCATGCGCAAATTGAACAAATTGGTCAATACGTACATAAGGAGCCTGGGGAAGAGGCGTTAGCGAATAAGCTTGAGGATTTAGTATATATCTATGAAAAATTACTATTTGCTTTGCAAGATAAATATATAGATGGCGAGGATCAACTGCAATTACTTGCTGATAAGATCAAAGAATCGCAATTATTACATGAAGCAGAGATATACGTTGATGGGTTTCATCGGTTTACACCAAAAGAAATGATGGTAGTAGAAGCACTTATGAAAAAATGCAAACGTGTAACTGTCGCGTTAACTGTGGAGCAGCCAGAGGGGGACGGTGTGTCTGAATTGGATTTATTTTACCAGACAACGGAAACCTACCAAGCACTTAAGCAAACTGCGGAAATGAATGACGTAATGATAGAAGAGACCGTTGAACTTGACCCTGAATATGGAAGATTTCGAGATCGGCCTTACTTTGCACATTTGGAAAAAAATTTTGATGTCCGACCTGTCCCTCACTATGATGGGCAAGTTCCACTGCAAATTGCAGAAGCAGTCCATCCCCGAGCAGAAGTAGAAGGAGCAGCTCAAGAGATTGTTCGACTTGTTAGGGAAGAGGGCTATCGTTATCGTGATATTGCGCTGTTTATTCGGCAAACCGATACGTACCATGATTTAATTGCAACGCTCTTTAATGATTATGACATTCCAGTTTTTATTGATGAAAAAAGAACCATGCAGAATCATGCGCTAATTGAATTGATTCGTTCTTTATTAGATATGGTAGAAGGAAATTGGCGATATGATGCTGTTTTTCGCGTACTCAAAACTGGTTTTATTCCAAGTTTAAATAAGGAATATCCGCTAAACCCTGACGCAATAGATGAATTAGAAAATTATGTACTAGAGTATGGAATTAGATCAAGAGAGCACTGGCTAGGAGAAGAAGAGTGGGTGTTTCAAAGATTTCGAGGATTTGACCAAATGGCGCAAACAGATATGGAAAGAGATACACAAGCAAGAATAAATCATTATCGTAACCAAGTGGCGCAGGCATTAGGAAACTTCGATACGCAAATGAGAGACGCTTCAACCGTTCAGGAAAAATGTGAAACCATTTATTTATTACTAGAGGAATTACAAGTTCCCGTTCGATTAGAGGAAATACGTACGGATTATGATAATGTTGGAGAGCTTGAAAAAGGAAGGGAACAGGAGCAGGTATGGGATGCTGTCATTCAATTGTTTGATGAAATCGTTGAGATGGCTGGAGAAGAGGAAATGTCACTAACTACGTTTCGAAAAACATTAGAAGCTGGTTTCGAGACGTTAACGTTTGCTCATGTTCCGCCAAGTATGGACCATGTCATAGTTGGTTCTATCGATCGTTCTCGAATCAGTGGAATAAAATGTGGTTTCCTTCTCGGTGTAAATGAAGGCGTTTGGCCAATGAAACCACCAACTGATGGATTGATAAATGAACAGGAAAGAGAAATGCTGGCTGGTCATGGATTAAAGCTAGCAGAAAGTAGCAAGCGCCAATTACTTGATGATTGGTTCTATATGTATATAGCATTTACGGTAGCTAGAGACAGATTGTGGATTAGTTATCCTTTAAGTGATGATGAAGGAAAGGCAAAGATGCCTTCACAGCTGATTAAGCGTATGGAGGATCTATTTCCAAGCTCCAGTGACCACTTGGTTTTGCAGGATCCTGATGAATTATTAGATGCAGGTCGATTTATAACGACACCAACGAAGACAAGAGCTGCTTTAACAGCTCAGTTAGCTAGATATCAAAAAGGCTACCCTGTTAGGAGCATATGGTGGTATGTACTGAATTGGTATATGGAGCATCACAAGAAGTATCATACGACGTATCGAATTTTACAAAGTTTATTCTATCAAAATAAACCTACCGACTTGTCTAGTGAAACCATTGATCAGCTTTATCCAAAACAGGTAAAGGCGAGTGTTTCTCGATTAGAGACATATTATCGATGTTCATACCAGCACTTTGCAAAATACAGTTTAGGACTTGAAGAGCGTAGAACATACAAGTTAGATGCACCAGATATTGGACAATTATTCCATGAAGCGTTAAAAACCATTACAGAATGGGTTCAAAGCGAAGGTAGAGATTTTTCACACTTGAACCAGTCTGATGCAGCTAATTATGCGTCTAAGGCTGTAAGCCATTTAGCGCCAGTACTGCAGCATCAGATTCTACACAGTTCTAACCGTTATAAATACATTCAACAAAAGCTGGAAGAAGTTATCGCACGAGCGGCTTTTGTATTAAGTGAGCAGGCAAGACAAAGTAATTTCTCTCCAGTTGGGTTAGAATTAGGTTTTGGTAAAAATCAGAAGCTGCCACCATTAACGATTACGTTGGAGAATGGTTTTGAGTTAATGCTACGAGGTAGAATTGATCGTGTCGACAGAGCAATAAAGGATGATGAACTATTTTTACGAATTATAGATTATAAGTCTAGTGCCAAAGGACTTAACCTAATGGAAGTTTATTATGGTCTAGCTCTACAAATGCTTACGTATTTAGATGTGGTGTTAACGCACTCTGAAAAGTGGCTAGGGGTTCAAGCGACACCAGCAGGAGTATTATACTTCCATGTCCATAATCCAATGATTACAGGAAAAGGGAGACTTGATGATGCCTCCATCGCGGAAGAATTGTTTAAGAAATATAAAATGCAAGGATTACTATTATCAGACGAAGAAATTGTGAAATGGATGGATACTGCATTAGATTCTGGAGCTAGCCAAATTGTTCCTGCAGGTGTAAAGAAAAAGGGTGGCTTTTATAGTTATTCCAAAATAGCAGATCAACAAACATTCGCTAGTTTACAAAATCATATGCATCGACTTATGGCTAAAGCTGGTATTGATATGACTACAGGGGGAGTTGATTTAAACCCTTATCAGCATAAGCAGCAAGTTGCATGTACATATTGCCCATTCCATGCTGTATGTCAGTTTGATTCAACCATAGCAACGAATGATTACAGAAAGCTAACCGACTTAAAGGATGAAGATATCCTTAACCGTATTCAGAGAGAGGAGGGCGATTCATGGTAAGCTGGACAAAAGAACAAGAGGAAGCAATATATACCAGTGGGAGCGATGTACTCGTTGCAGCGGCAGCAGGTTCAGGGAAGACCGCTGTACTCGTTGAACGAATAATACAGAAGCTCCTTAATAAAGAGAACCCAGTAGATATCGATTCTCTACTCGTAGTAACCTTTACAAATGCTGCAGCCCAAGAAATGCGTAAGCGAGTTGGCGCAGCTCTTGAAAAGGCTTTGGCTGAAGACCCATCTTCCCAACATCTAAAGAAACAATTATCCCTACTACAACGGGCATCGATATCCACACTGCATTCCTTTTGTCTTGAAGTTGTACGTCAATATGCATATTTATTAGATATTGATCCTTCATTTCGCATTGCTAATGAAATGGAAGTAGATTTAATGAAACAAGAGGTAATGGATGATTTGTTTGAGGATTGGTATGGTGCAGATGGCGCTGACCAGGCATTATTTTTTCAAGTCGTAGATCGTTTTTCGAGTGACCGTAGTGATGCTGAAGTAGAAGACTTAATCCTTTCTCTCTATTCGTTTGCTGTACAGAATCCTTGGCCTGATCACTGGCTAGATCAATTAGCAAATGCGTATGATGTATCAGAAAATGATGAGCAAATAGATCTTTATTGGTTAAATATACTTAAGCGTGAGGTGGAAGGGAAGTTTGAAGCTATTCAGCAAGAAATGCTACTTGCTATGAATATAACAAAAGAAAATGACGGACCGTACCAGTATGCGAATACGATAGAAGAAGATATAGCTATGTTGCAGGAAGTTAAACGAGTTCAAGGTGATTGGAATCAACTTTATAATTTCATGAAAGACTACACATTTTCAAAACTATCGAGTCAACGTGTTGAAGTAAATGAGGAGAAAAAAAAGCATGTTCAAAAGCTAAGAAATAGCTATAAAAAACGTTGGAATGATATGAAGCAGGACTGGTTTAGTAGAGATTTAGCTAGTCATTTAGAAGATATGCGTGAAATGGCGCCAGTAATTAAACAATTGACGGAGTTAGTGAAGGAATTTAAACAACGCTTTACAAAAGAGAAGCGGGAGCGAGCAATGGTAGATTTCACGGACCTCGAACATTATTGCTTACAGTTATTAAATGAAGATGATTCAACCGAGTCACCAACACCATCAAAAGTGGCAGTTGGATTTCAACGACGATTTTCTGAATTACTCATCGATGAATATCAGGATACTAACCTAGTACAAGAGACCATTCTACATTTATTAAGTGATCAAATTGGTAAGGGAAATCGATTTATGGTAGGAGATGTAAAGCAAAGTATTTACCGTTTTCGACATGCGGAGCCGTCTTTGTTTATTGGTAAGTATAAACGATTTGCTGCTAATACTAATTCGGGAAAACGCATTGATTTAGCCAGAAACTTTAGAAGTAGAGAGCAAGTTTTAACTGGAACGAATTATATCTTTCGACAAATTATCGATGAAGCTCTTGGTGAAATAAACTATGATGAAAATGCGGAGCTAATTTATGGCAATAAAATGTATGATGAATATCCTTATAGTCAGCCAAATCCAGAGTTGGTAATTATAGATCGCCATATTGATGAACAAGAAGAAAGTATGGAGGAAGTGGACTTCCGAGATTTGGAAAAGGCAGAGCTTGAAGCTAGAGTATATGCTAAAAAAATTAAAAATTGGATTGGTCAAGCAGATCAAGCACCTTTGCAAGTGGTTGATAAGGAAACAAACGCCCAAAGGGATATGCAATATCGGGATGTTGTCATTCTGCTTCGGTCGATGACATGGGCTCCGGCTATTACAGATGAGTTGAAAAAACAAGGTATTCCTGTATATGCAGAATTATCAACAGGTTATTTTGAAGCAATTGAAATAAAGGTAATGATTAGCCTTTTAAAAGTGATTGATAATCCGAGACAGGACATCCCATTAGCGTCAGTATTACGTTCACCAATAGTTGGTTTAAATGAAGAAGAATTGGCAGCAATTCGATTAGCAGGAAAGAATCTTTCGTTTTATGATGCATTAAAAAACTATGTTAAGCAGCATACAAATGAAACTGCAAAAAGGCTTCAACGTTTTGTTGACAATCGGGAAAGATACCGTTTAGCATCTAGGCAAGGTTCTTTATCTGAGTTGATTTGGCAGATTTTTCGAGAAACAGGGTATTACGACTTTGTTGGAGGTATGCCAGGAGGCAGACAACGACAGGCGAATCTCCGAGCTCTCTATGATCGAGCGCGAACGTATGAAAAAACGTCATTTCGTGGATTATTTCGATTCCTACGCTTTATCGAGCGAATGGAAGAACGAGGGGATGACCTTGGAGCAGCAAGGGCTCTGAGTGAACAAGAGGACGTTGTACGTATTATGACGATTCATAAAAGTAAGGGACTTGAATTCCCTGTAGTGCTTTTAGGGGGGATGGATAAACAATTTAATTTGATGGATTTAAATCAGAAATACTTATTGCATAAGGATTATGGTTTTGCCAGTAAATACATCGACCCAGTTAAGCGAATTAGCTATCCAACACTGTATTATCAAGCGTTAAAGCGTGAAAAATTGAGGGAGCAGCTCGCAGAGGAAATGCGTGTACTTTATGTTGCATTAACTCGCGCAAAAGAAAAACTTGTCATGATAGGGAGTGTACCATCTTTAGAGAAAAAAATAGAGAAATGGGAGAAAATAAGGGAGCATCATGAATGGGTACTTCCTTCGTACTTCCGCATCGAATCAAAAACCTATCTGGATTGGGTTGGTCCAGCGCTCTTACGTCATCGTGACTGCGAAATGTTACGATTAGGCGATACCTCAAAAATGTCGAATGAAACGATAGAGCATGATCCGTCACATTGGGATGTGACCATTATTCATGGAAGTGAGCTGGTCAATAATACGGAACCTAATAAGGACAATGATGTGCAATTATATGAGCACATTTCTAAATGGAAGCCGTTGGATTTAACAGATAATGAACTCAAATATATCGTTGATCAACGTTTGCAATTTACGTATCCCTATCGAGAGGCTGCGACCTCAAGGGCAAAACAAACAGTAACTGAAATTAAAAGGCAACAGGAAATAAAGGATGAATATAGTTCTGATCAGCTTGTAGCTACATTTCAAAAGCCGATTGTTAAACGACCAGTATTTATGCAAAAGGAAAAATCAATGATTTCAGCTGAAAAAGGAACTGCAATGCACACAGTCATGCAGCATTTACCTATTAAACGAGTATTAAATGGTTTGCAAATAGAGGAAGAAATTGAAAAAATGATAGAAAAAGAGATTATAGGAAGACAAGAAGCAGGCCAGATTGACATCCATGCAATTGAGCAATTTTATCATACACCGATTGCTGCATTTATCATGGGTGGACCTAAATTCTATCGCGAGGTACCATTTAGTCTTGCATTGCCAGCAAGTGAAGTTTATACAACATGGCACGCACCAGAAGAAAATGTGCTAATACAAGGGGTAATCGATTGTCTTATTCCAAAAGAAGATGGTTGGATAATGATCGATTATAAAACGGATGCCATTAATGCTGAATGGACAGAGCAAGTCAAGGAAAAAATGCTACACCGTTATTTTACGCAAATGAAGCTTTATCGATATGCTGTTGAAACGATTTGGAAACAGCCTGTAAAGGAAACATATTTGTATTTCTTTGCGAAAAATCAACTTGTTGAAGTGCCACAGGAATTAAAAAGCTAGGCTAATAGTAGAGTAAAGCAAAATTCTGTTTTGTTATGTACAAGGGGGTGCGACATACTAAAACGGCTCTTTTTAAAGACGAAACCATCCTTTACACTCCCGCCGAAATATAGTGTGGGAGCAAAGGCTCAATAATAAGCTTGTAGAACCACTAAGGATTCCACAAGCTTATTTCATAATGTTTATGCGTTTGCCGTAATGTTTTGATCGTTTAAATCAGGGTCAAACGGATTGGTTGTACTGACGCCGTTATTCGTACAGATGAAGTCACCTGTATTAAGTGAGCCAGAACCAGCGTTAGTTTTTGCAGTATCCTTTGGAGATAAATAAAAGGAATCACCAAAGTTAACCACACCTCCGCCAACACTAATTATTTTTACTGGTCCAACAATAGCGGGCATGCTAACACCTTCTATCATAGTATTCTTAAAACAGTCTATGAGATGGAACAAGGATTGGTGTCTTATTTAATCTTGGAGCTTTCGGAAATGCTTTAATCGTGCATCTGCAGCTATATTTTCCACGCTCCCGATTTGCATTAAGGAGGAACTACTAACTCCAATTAAAGAAACATGGTGGACATTAATAGAACAGTCGTGATGAAAAGTAGATTTATTTACGGTTTTCCCATCTTTCAGCCAGTTTGCTTTTCTGGTGAAAATCGGATAATCCTCAAAGTATTCCTCATCTGCTTTTGTGAAGTAATCTCCCTCTTTTTGTACCGCAATCCCTTTGGAATTTAAATTGGCATTGAATGTGTCTCCAATTGAAACAACGCCACTAAAGGAAACAGAATTGGTAAACATATCGGATACATGAGCGATTCGTTTTTGCACGAGTTATTCTCTCCTTATGGGGCTAATGGTACAATATTTCCAAAAGTAAAGGCCTCTGGTGGTGTATCAAAAAAAGATGAAAGACATATCTCATCGTTGTCCCCAATCAAAAAAACGGATGAGGCAGATACGTTATCTACATTAACATTTTCAACATTTAGTCCCCAGTTATGGACTTCCATGTTCATGATGATTCTCCTTTATTCTTTTTGGTATGCATAAAATGAGCTAGCGATTTTTGAATTTCACTTTTAATGTTATCTGATATATAAGCATGCAATTCCTCTCTTGATTTAAGGTTACCATTTTGTGTTGCCTCATTTTCATGAAAGGCAATCCGTCCAGGCAACTGTTTTTCTATATCTTGTATAAGAACGGAGGGATATCCATCGTTTAAATTTACACTGTGCTCTCTTGCGAGCTGACGAATAATAGAGGGACCGGTTTCATGGAGATAATTTCCTAATTCTGATTGTAAGGTTTGTTTAAGTGGTGGCTGATAATTTGGTATGTCAGGCTGGTTTGGGAAACCCGTATCTTCAAGGTTTGCTAAGTCCTGTGGGGATAAACCGATATGAAGCGTACCGTCTAAATGCTCAATCTTCAGTTGGTCGAAGTGATATTCCACCTTTTCAATCTTATTAGATTTAGCAGCTTGCAAACTATCCTCCAATTGGTTTACTCTCGACATTAATGTTTGGATTAGATTCTCCTGCTGCTTCATATGTTCATGTAAATCATAAATATATTTTGACCAATCATTATTGTTCATGAAAATAAACCCCCCTTGCACAGTGTAGACGAATGCCTATGCTTAGTTTATGCATTACCTACAAAAATGTGCGATTTAAGGGGCTAAAGGTACAAGAGGAGTAGTCTCACTAATTGCTTCTGCCTCCTCAGCAGCTTCTGTAAATCCGCCTGTATTGTATATATCGGATTGGGCTTGTAGACTGCCAGTGCTTCCAATTTGCAATACAGAAGAATTGGTAATAGCACCGACTTTTATCATATAAATACTAATGGATTGATGGACAGTGATATTCATCTTTATTCCTCCGAGATTATAGGTTGATCAAAATTGTCGGGATCAAAAACATAGGTTTTAGAATTCCCCAAGTTTACACGAATACCTCTTCCAGTATTGAAAGACCCTCCACCAGCATAGGTTTTGGCAGTACTGTCTGGGGATATGGAATACACATCGCCAATATTAAAAATACTGGAGGAAGATATATTAATTACTTTGACTGCACCGACTTTTGCTGGCATTTGGACTCCTCCTTTACTGTTAGCTTATGAAAATCTTCTATTTTGTTGAGGATCTTTAGCAGGATTGTTTTGTTTTTTATCGAATAATATGAGGTACGAAGCAGAAAGGGAGTATATGATGGATATAAAGGCAACACCGACTCGTGAAAAAGATCGGTTGGTTTGGATTGATGCAGCTAGAGGCTTCGCTATTTTTGGTATATTTATTGTGAATATTGGCGCCTTCAGTGCACCTTATTTTTTGTATGGAGGAGAAGGGGTAGCGTGGCCATCTAGTTTGGATCATACGGTTCAAGGTATTATCGACATATTTTTTCAAGCAAGCTTCTATCCATTATTTTCAATTTTGTTTGGCTTTGGCATTCAGTTAATGAAGGAAGGGCTATTTGTAAAAGGAATTGCCTTTTATCCGATTCTAATTCGCAGGCTCATGGTTTTAATTGGATTTGGAATAATTCATGCGTTTTTAATATGGCATGGTGATATTTTATTGTCGTATGGAATAATTGGGTTGTTTTTACTTTTATTCTTGGATGTGAAAGATCGGACGCTACTTGGCTGGGGAGTTACTCTGTTAGTTGGAAGTGTTAGTATGTTAACACTATTTTTGTATAATGCGAGGCATTTTCTTAATGAATATGACGATGTAATGATAAATCAAGCGCTTGAAAATTATCAAAGTACCACTATTCAAGCCATTTGGTATCAAAACTTTCAAGATTGGATGTATGGTAATGGAGGAATTGTTTTTTTCATAATGATTGCAACCATTTTACCTTTATTTCTATTTGGAATGTACATTGCACGGAAACGCTGGCTACATAAACCGAAGCAATATCATTCTATTATTAAAAGGCTTTGGTTTAGTTCCTTGATTCTCTTCATTCTCTTAAAGCTAGCTCCCTATTTGTTTGGGAATCCGACATGGTTTTCGATGATTCAAGATAATATAGGTGGCTCATTTTCAGCACTATTTTATTTAACATCGATTACACTGTTAGCTCAAACCAAGGTGGGCGCTGCAATACTCCAACCATTAGTTTATGTAGGCAGAATGGCATTAACCAATTATATTACACAATCTGTCATATGTTTTGTCTTATTTTATGGGGTTGGATTTGGTCTATATGGAGCTATATCACCATTAATTGGAGTACTTATGGTTATTGTCATTTATTTCTTACAGATCATATATAGTAAATGGTGGTTTATTCATTTTCGGTTTGGTCCATTAGAATGGATATGGCGTAGCTTGACCTATAATCAGAAACAGTATCTTCGTAGGAAAAATCAAGGGTGAATGGGGGAGAAGTGATGCGAGTTCCAAAAGATAACTTTCCAACACTTGAAACAGAGCGAATGCGATTACGAAGGGTTACCATCGATGATGCTGCGGATATGTTTGCTTATTGCTCCGATAAAGAAGTAGCTAAATATGTGAATTGGGATGCCCATCAATCGATGGCCGATACCCATATATTTCTTAATCTAATATTAAATCAGTACAAAGGAAATAATTATGTCTTCTGGGGAATTCAAGATAAACAAACACATCATTTAATAGGAACGATTAATTTTGTATCATGGAAGAAAAAACATCGTACGGCAGAAATAGCGTATATCATTTCTAGAGACTATTGGGGAAGAGGAATGATGACAGAAGCTGCAATGAGAGTGATAGCATATGGATTTACAGAGATGAATTTAGTACGTATCCAAGCAAGATGTTTTCGAGAAAATCTTGCGTCTGAAAGAGTAATGGAAAAGGTAGGAATGACCTTTGAAGGAATAATGAGAATGGCCATGCAAGTAAACGGAATACATTATGATTTAAAATTATATTCCATTTTAAATCATGAATTTGATGCAGGCTAATGATAAACTACAGAAAGTTAGGGCAGTCAGCAAACTTTCTACGTTTTCCATTTTCATGACTCAAGAAGACATCTCCATAACTATCATGGATTTGACTGAAACTCCTTTCTACCTGTACGAATTGTGAGAAACGTAATTTATTTCATCTGTGGCTATGAATTACTGCTGTAGTCTGCAATAAAGCTATTAAAAAGGCTGTTCACAAGTCTAGCTTGACTTATGGGACAGCCTTTCTGTATACATTATAAAAATTCGTACTTAACCGTTAAACACTTCACGGATATGACTAATAGCCCAATCGAGATCTGTTTTATCAATAATAAGTGGAGGAGCAAAGCGTATTACATTGTCATGAGTTTCTTTACATAGTAATCCCTTTTCTTTTAACGCTTCACAATACGGGCGAGCGGCCTCTGTTAACTCCATACCAATAAATAGACCTTTACCACGTACTTCTTTTATTTTGGGATTATCAATCGTATTGAGTTCAGCCATCATATAGCTCCCAAGCTCTAACGAGCGTTCTGCCAAATTTTCTTCCTCTAGTACTTCTAAAGATGCTGTGGAAACTGCACAAGCTAGTGGATTTCCACCAAAGGTTGAACCGTGTGATCCAGGGTTAAATACACCCAAGATATCTTTATTAGCGACGACACAGGAGATTGGAAATACGCCTCCTCCTAAGGCTTTTCCGAGAATTAGAACATCTGGAGTTACATCTTCCCAATCACAAGCGAACATTTTTCCACTACGTGCAAGTCCGGCTTGTATTTCATCAGCGATATACAAAACCTTATTTTCCTTACATATAGCATAAGCTTCCTTTAAGAATCCTTCTGGAGGCATTACAATTCCAGCTTCACCTTGAATCGGTTCAAATAAAAAGCCCGCTGTGTTCTCTGTAATAGCATTTTTTAATGCATCAATGTCACCATAAGGAATGATTTTAATTCCTGGCAGCATTGGTCCAAATCCACGTTTGTATTCAGCTTCTGAAGAAAGGGATACAGCAGTCATTGTTCTTCCATGAAAATTTCCTTCACAAGCAATGATTTCTGCTTTATCTTCTGCAACACCTTTTACATCATAAGCCCATCTTCTAGCTGCTTTGATCGCTGTTTCAACAGCTTCAGCCCCTGTATTCATTGGCAGGGCCATTTCTTTATTAGTTAGTTTACATATTTTTTCGTACCAAGGTCCAAGCTGATCATTGTGGAAAGCTCTTGAGGTTAATGTTACAGCATCAGCTTGTTTTTTTAAGGCTTCAATAATTTTGGGGTGACGATGTCCTTGGTTTACTGCTGAATAAGCACTCAGCATGTCCATATAGCGGTTTCCTTCTGGATCTTCTACCCAAACTCCTTCAGCCTTTGCAATAACAACAGGTAGAGGATGATAGTTTTTCGCACCATATTCCTGTGTCTGATCAATTATTTCCTGACTCGTTTGTACCATATGATCCCTCCGAATTTTAAAAATAATCTACAAAAATAGTATAACAGTTTTTCTTGCTGAATAGATACAGAAAATTTGTCATGATTTTTTTATATGATTTATTAAAGTGATCATGGTATGATAGCGATAGTCATTGAATTTGGCAGGAGGTAGTTTAGAGATGACACATATGCATATTACTGCATGGGCGCTTGGTTTTATTTTATTTGCTCTAGTTTACATGATGTTAAAACAAGGTAAGGAAAAGCCTGCAAAAATTACACAAATGATTTTGCGATTAGACTATTTGTTTATACTTTATACCGGTGGAGATTTAATTGCGTATTATTTTAATGGCAGTCCATTACTACCTGAAGCAATCATTAAGGGACTTGCTGGAGTTTGGATTATTGCTGTGATGGAAATGATGCTTGTGAAGTTAAGAAAGCAGAAGTCACTTAAAGGTTTGTGGCTCCAATTTGTGATTGCCGTTATTATTGTACTTGCATTGGGATTCTTTAGACTCCCTATGTCTGTATAAGTATAGAAAGATTGTCCTTATGTTTGGGGCAATCTTTTTTTATAGCCTAGGAAATTACAAAATTTGAGCCTATGGATAAATATACGTATTAAGTCACGTCCAGCTCCAACGCCCAGAAACGATGCGTCTTCACGAATCTCCCTAATCTAAGTCATCATCGTTGACTCGCTTCAGTCGTTACGTTTCTAATCGGGCTCTTGCGCTTTTGTTCTGTTTTGACAACGTGTTGGTTATCATAGCTCGACAACAGGTTATTATGCTATCATTATAGCTGACTATGGAGGCAAGGGTTAAAAATTTGAATGATTTCTTACAATGTAAGGATTAATATTGACTATTCCGATAAAAGCTCAATAATAGAACAAGAGTACTTTTACTAGATGGAGGAATTATATGAAACGTATCCTAAGTATTTTTTTTGCTATCCTTGCTATTCTTGTAGCGATGCCAAATGATATACAAGCAGAAAGTGCAAATATAAACGAAGAGATTTTATACAGTATCACCGTGGATCGCTATAATAATCTGGACCATGAACGAGATAAACAAGTCCGTTTAGATGATCCAATGGCATATCATGGAGGAGACCTAAAGGGGATTATAGACAAACTCGATTCCTTTGAAGAATTAGGCTATACAACACTGGTGCTATCACCCATTATGGCGAATGCACCGGATGGATATCATGGTTACTGGATTGAGGATTTTTATTCTGTTGAGGAACAATTTGGTACGATGGATGATCTACATACACTAATTAAAGAGGCACATAAACGAAACATAAAAGTAGTTATGGAGCTTGTTACCAATTATATTGCAGATAGTCATCCCATTGCACAGGATACAGCAAAGAAGGATTGGGTAATCGAGAATAAAAAGCCACAAACCAATTGGTCTAAAAATACAGTAAAACTTAATCAGAACAACCCAGAAGTGCAAGCTTACTTATTGAATGTGGCTAATTATTGGATGGATGAAACCGATATTGATGGTTATAAGCTACATGCGGCTGATCAAGCATCTTCAGAATTCCTGAATACACTTTCTAAGAATATTAAAGCAAAGGACGATGATTTCTATATCCTAGCAGATATTCTCGACCCTGAAACAGATATAACACATTTAAAAGAAAATAAATTATTGGATGCTATCGAAAATTACTCGTTATATAATAGAATGACAGAGGTATTCGCCGAAGCAGGAAAGCCGGTTTCTGACATATATGGAGCTTGGCAACAAACTGATCAAGCGTCTATGATATTTGTAGATAATAAATCAACGGAGCGGTTCACGCAGACTTTAGCAGAGAACGGAAGAAACGCTCTTACGACATGGTCACTAGCATTAACTTATATGTATACGATTCCTGGTGTACCAGTATTGTATCAAGGATCCGAATTGCCAATGTATGGGTCAGGCTTAGCTGAAGCACAGCAAATGGTGAAATTTAATAGCGGTGATCCAGACTTGACTGAATTTCATAACCGTATCTCATCGTTACGTAATAAATTTCCTGTTCTAACGCATGGCGATTTCGAAATGGTTGGCTCTGATGGAGCAATGAGTGTATTTAAACGGAGCTATCAAGATGAGACGATGTATATTGCAATAAATAATGATGAACACTCTAGGGCGGTTTCAATAAGTGATTTAGAGTCAGGAAAACAGCTACGTGGATATCTTGGTGATAATACTGTTCGGGAAAATGATAAGGGAGAATACAAAATTGGTTTAGCCAGAGAGACAGCAGAAGTGTTCGCTGTAGAAAATGATACAGGCTATAATTGGTTATTTATTGGGTTTATTATTGGCGTATTTTTATTATTTATTATCGCTGTAATGATCCTCAGTCGTAAACAAAAACAAAGGAAAAGTAAATAACTAGTGAGATTTGTTTTGTGGTTATTCGTAAAAGCTTGTAGGGTGATTTTTCTCTACAAGCTTTTTAATTATCTAGGAAATTATAAAATATGCCCACATGGATAAATATGGAGTGTTGAGTCATGTTCAGCCCCAGCGCCCAGAAACGAGGCGACTTCACGAATCACCCAATAAGTTATCAACGACTCGCAAGCACACATAGATTCCTTTATATCGATTGACTTGCTCCAGTCGCTATATTTCTAATCGGGCGCTTGCGCTTTTGTTCTAAGTTAAGAAAGTATAAAATCAGTGCAATGACTGTGTTAAGCCAAGTAGTTATTTTGAAATGTTTAATGTATATTGGCAATGCTCCGACTAATTGCTTCGCTTTCCGCGGGCACGGCCTCAACTAACTTTGCAAAG